>NZ_JANEWM010000059.1:0-26756 GCF_028069825.1 Citrobacter sp. Igbk 14 | reverse complement strand
GTTCGACTTGCATGTGTTAGGCCTGCCGCCAGCGTTCAATCTGAGCCATGATCAAACTCTTCAATTTAAGTTTGATGCTCGTGAATTAAACTTCGTAATGAATTACGTATGTTCACTCAGAGACTTGGTATTCATTTTTCGTCTTGCGACGTTAAGAATCCGTATCTTCGAGTGCCCACACAGATTGTCTGATAAATTGTTAAAGAGCAATTGCGACGCGCTTTAGCGCTCTGTCGCGAGGTGGCGTATATTACGCTTTCCTCTTTCAGAGTCAACCCTCATTTTCAGGATTTTTCTCTTCAACCGGACCGGCTGTTTGCGTGAAGTGATTCACATCCGCCGTGTCGATGGAGGCGCATTATAGGGATCCCATTTTTTAGCACAAGTGTTTTTTGGATCTTTTTTACCGAGTGCTTGTTTTTCACTCCTTTCGCTACATTCCTGTGCAATTTGGCTGATTTTTGATAACTAAATCACTTGCACAGACTCAATAATCCAACCAAAGTCTTCATTACCGCCCTATTTTCATTGAGGTAAACATGTCTAATGTACTGCGTCCTTATAAGGATCTTTTCCCACAGATCGGCGAGCGCGTCATGATCGATAGTAGTAGTGTTGTCATTGGCGATACTCGTCTGGCTGATGATGTCGGGATTTGGCCACTGGTTGCGATTCGTGGCGACGTGAACTACGTACAGATTGGCGCCCGTACAAACATTCAGGATGGCAGCGTACTGCATGTCACACATAAATCCACATCTAATCCGCAAGGTAACCCTCTGATCGTAGGCGAAGATGTGACTGTAGGTCATAAAGTCATGCTACACGGCTGCATCATTGGCAACCGCGTTTTAGTCGGTATGGGATCGATTTTGCTGGATGGCGTAGTAGTAGAAGATGACGTCATGATCGGAGCAGGAAGTCTGGTCCCGCAAAACAAGCGCCTGGAGAGCGGATATCTGTATCTGGGAAGCCCGGTTAAACAAATCCGCCCACTAACTGATGAAGAGAAAGCAGGCCTACAGTACTCCGCTAACAACTACGTGAAGTGGAAAGATGAGTATTTAGGTCAGGATAACCAGACCCAACCTTGATCATCTTCTTGCTGGGCCTGGATCAATGCTTCAGCCTCTTCTTCCAGATCCCAGCGATATTCGCGAAAAGTTTCAAGCCACTGTTCAGGCGTGTCGCCGCCAAAGCGATGCGCCAGCGTCTCTCCTTTTATGGCGCATTTTAGCTGCATACCATGAACCATCGCCGGGAAGATGACGGAATTAATATCCGCCACCCACTCTTCCCTATCAGGGAATTGAATCGCCTGATTCATACGGAAAGTTCCTGTTGCAGTGTTTTAATCACAGGCTCAATCTCCGGCAACACACCATGCCAGAGCAAAACAGCATGTGCCGCTTGCCCCACCAGCATTCCCAAACCATCGGCACAATGTTTTGCACCATGTGATACACACCAGGAAAGGAACGGGGTATTCCCCTTTTGGTAGAACATGTCGTAGCAGTAGACCGAAGAGTGAATGAGCGATGCCGGAATGGCTGGAACATCGCCGCTAATACCACTGGAAGTCGCGTTGATGATCAAATCGAAAGTGTAATTATCCAGCTCATCCATTCCCACCGCCTGAACGCTACCGGTATGGGAGAAGATCTGCGCCAATTCTTCAGCCCGCGAAGCGGTACGATTAACAATAGTCACTGCGCAATCCATAGACAGGAGAGGCAGCAACACACCGCGGGACGCTCCACCAGCCCCAATCAGCAGAATGCGAGACCCGGGATGAATGAAAGACAAACGTTCAAGGTCACTAAGCAGGCCGATACCATCGGTGTTATCACCCAGTAAGCGCCCATCCTCCAGCCGTTTTAGGGTATTAACCGCTCCAGCCAACGATGCCCGCTCTGTTAGTTCATCAGCACGCGCAAACGCCTCTTCTTTAAAGGGAACGGTAACATTGGCTCCCTTCCCCCCATCCGCAAAAAAGGCATTGAGCGTATTCACAAAGTTATTGATGGGCGCCAACACCCGACCATAAGAGTGATCAATCTTCAGCTGCTCTGCAAATTGCTGATGAATAAAAGGCGATTTGCTGTGCGCTACCGGATTACCAAAAACAGCATAGGCTTCTTTCATATTACCCCTGTCGAAACTGTTCACCCGTCAAAGCATCTCTGATTTCCGAGGGATTCAAACGCCCGCCGGTATTACCTTCAACCACTGGAAAATCGTCCCCGAACTGCGCTCGTACTTCCTCTACCGTTCTGCAGGGTGCTAGTCCACTTAGATTAGCACTGGTGGAAACTAATGGCTTGCCATAGGCCTGACACAATGCAACCACCAGCGGGTGATCCGTGACACGCACGGCGAGCGAATCAAAACGACCAGTTAGCCAACGCGGCGTAGTCACAGGTGCCGGAAAAACGAAGGTGACAGGGCCTGGCCAGCGCGCAAAAACAGCTTCACGTTGAGCATCAGTAAGCATGCTGTCATCAATATACGGTTTGAGTTGATCAAAGTTTGCCGCAATCAAAATCAAACCTTTATCTATTGGACGTTGTTTGAGTTCCAACAGACGCGTTACCGCCGTTTCACTGTCAGGATCACACCCGACACCAAAAACGGCTTCTGTTGGATAAGCGATGACATTTTCTTGTTGCAGAACCTCTATCGCGGCAGCGATGGGGTCCGTAGGCAGGTTTTTATTCACTTTTTTATTCCGCCGGGATCGGCTTTCCACATTGTTTACTGGCACAGAAATGCTTCACACCCTGCGCGGTTTTCTTTTCGATGAGTAGCGGATAGTGGCACTCTGGACACTCTCCGGCTAACGGTTTGAAGTTGATGACAAACTGACACTCCGGATAGCGATCGCAGGAGTAAAAGGTTTTGCCATAACGTGAACGCCGCTGAACCAAATGGCCCGTCTGGCATTGGGGGCATACTATTGCTGTTTCATCAGGCTTATCGATAAGCTCAGTGTGATCGCAGGCAGGGTAATCACTGCACCCAATAAACATACCGAATCGCCCCTGCCTCAGCACCAGTTCAGCGCCACATGCTGGGCAGAATTTACCCTCCAGAACTTTGACTATATGTCCGTCCGCAGATGATTTCAGCGGGCGGACATAATCGCATTCTGGATAGTGTGAGCAACCGAGAAACGGGCCGTGTTTCCCGGAACGTATAACCAGTTCAGCCCCACATTGTGGACAGGGCTCGTTTTTACGCACCGTAAACAGTGCTGATTTAGCCATAACAACTCATACTGAATGAAGATTGATTAATGCAGCATACCTTCATTCACTTCAAAGAGTAATTCTTCCATTTGCTGATAGGCATTTTCGCAGCCTGGAATGTTGAACAGAACCATCAAGATCACCCACTTCAGGTCTTCCAGATCAAACTCAGCCGTATCCAGCGCAAGTACGCGCTCTATCACCATTTCTCGCGTTTCGAGGTTTAGCACCTGAATCTGCTCCAGGAATAGCAGGAACCCCCGACAGCTCGCATCCAGCCGATCGCACTCTTCTGCAGTATAAATACGTACAGAAAGGGGATCTGATGCAAGCTGCATAGGTTCGGCAAGGCCGTCCTGATAATCAGCAAGCTTTTCCAGCCACAGTAACGCGTTGTAGATGTCTTCACGATCAAAACCAGCGTCGGTAAGATCCCGTTCCAGTTTGTCCTGATCCACACGCAGCTCTGCTTCGTTATGGATATATGTCTCAAACAAATACATTAGTACGTCGAACATGGCTTGCCCTCCTCAATCGGACATAGCCGCCGGGTACAGCTGCGATCCATCCTGCTAACTCCAGTTCGAGCAGTTGAGCCACTACCTCTGGCACAGGTTGGCCGGCACGTTCAGCGACGACGTCAACAGGTGTTACCTCATCTCCTACGTTAGCCAGGAGCTCTGAAAATGGCAATGCCACCTCTTCGTGATCCGGCGAATAAATTGATTTTTCAGGCTCATCTGGCAACCATTGCAGCCCATATTGCAAACTTTCCAGTATTTCCTCTGGTGACGTCACAAGCATGGCTCCCTGCTGAATGAGCCAATGGGGCCCTTCACTTCCCGGGCTCCCGATCGGCCCAGGCAAAGCAAAAACCTCCCGTCCTTGTTCCAGTGCACAGCGTGCTGTGACTAATGAGCCGCTACGCTGTGCCGCCTCAACAACCAGTACTCCCTTACTTAGACCACTAATAATGCGATTTCGTCGGGGAAAATTACGCGGTAAAGGGAGCATATCCAAAGGGAATTCAGACACCAGCGCGCCTCCGGCCTCTATCAAATTTTCAGCAAGTCGAACATGTCGCCGCGGATATATGGTTTCCAGGCCATTTCCCAGTACCGCAATACTAGCCCCGTGTGTGTTTATCGCTGCTGTATGCGCCACACCGTCAATCCCTTTAGCCAGTCCGCTAGTGATCGTCACACCACATGCTGCAAGCTTCTCACAGAACAACCGCGCCCATCGTTCGCCATACCAGGAGTGCTGCCGACTGCCGACAACAGCAACTTGAAATGCGTGAAGACACTCAGGGCGACCAGCAATGAAAAGTACGCCTGGGTAATCCTCAATAGCACGCAGCTGCGGCGGAAAATACTTGCTGTCGGCAAAAACCAGATGATGATGGGGTAACTCAAGCCAACGCAGCGTTTTTTCCAGTGACTGCTCAGAAAAGGCCTGAAAACGTTCGACCTGACGAGGAGTGAGCCCTGCATGCCGAAGTATCGTATTGTTAATACCCGGTTGAGCAATAAGCCAGTGAGCAGTGCGCACCATCTCATCACCATACAGTTCATTCACTTGTGCTAAACGTAACCAAATCTCAATATGGGTCATCCCTGTTCCCCTGCCACAAGCAGTCCTGGCAATCTTTGCGATTGGTCACTGATGCTGTCAATCAGAGCGGGTTTTGTCTAGAATAGAGGTAATAATCTTTCCAATTCCTGAACACAACTCTGGATAACTATGTCAGTTTTGCAAGTGTTACATATTCCGGACGAGCGTCTTCGCAAAGTCGCAAAGCCAGTTGAAGAAGTGAATGCAGAAATTCAGCGTATCGTTGATGATATGTTCGAAACGATGTACGCCGAAGAAGGTATCGGTCTGGCCGCAACACAGGTCGATATCCATCAGCGCATCATTGTTATTGATGTCTCTGAAAACCGTGACGAGCGTCTGGTACTCATTAACCCAGAGCTACTGGAGAAAGACGGCGAAACCGGCATTGAAGAAGGCTGCCTATCTATTCCTGAACAACGTGCATTAGTACCGCGCGCTGAAAAAGTAAAAATTCGTGCGCTCGATCGCGACGGCAAGCCTTTTGAACTGGAGGCCGATGGCCTGTTGGCTATCTGCATCCAACATGAAATGGATCACCTGGTCGGTAAACTGTTTATCGATTATCTGTCTCCGTTGAAGCAACAACGTATTCGTCAGAAAGTTGAAAAACTCGACCGCCTGAACGCCCGAGCTTAAGGACAAGAATCAACGTGTCAGACTCACTACGTATTATTTTTGCGGGTACACCTGACTTTGCAGCGCGTCATCTTGACGCGCTGTTGTCTTCTGGACATAACGTCGTTGGCGTGTTTACCCAGCCGGACCGTCCTGCGGGACGTGGTAAAAAGCTAATGCCCAGCCCGGTGAAAGTGCTGGCGGAAGAAAAAGGGATACCCGTTTTCCAACCTGTATCTCTTCGTCCCCAGGAAAACCAACAACTGGTTTCTGACCTGCACGCAGATGTAATGGTGGTGGTAGCCTATGGCCTGATTCTGCCAAAAGCCGTACTGGACATGCCGCGTCTGGGTTGTATCAACGTTCACGGTTCTCTGCTTCCACGCTGGCGTGGAGCCGCGCCGATCCAGCGTTCATTGTGGGCAGGCGACACCGAAACCGGTGTAACCATCATGCAGATGGATGTCGGTCTGGACACAGGCGATATGCTGCATAAGCTGTCCTGCCCAATTACAGCAGAAGATACTAGCGGTTCGTTATACGACAAGCTGGCAGATTTAGGGCCTCAGGGGCTGATTGAAACGCTAAAACAGCTTGCTGCTGGCACAATAAAACCAGTTGTTCAGGATGAATCTCTGGTTACGCATGCTGAAAAACTCAGCAAAGAAGAGGCCCGTATCGACTGGTCGCTTTCGGCCGCTCAACTGGAACGCTGTATCCGCGCCTTTAACCCGTGGCCAATGAGCTGGCTTGAAATAGAAGGTCAGCCAGTAAAAGTCTGGAAAGCTTCTGTTATTGCTGCGAACACACAGGCTGCACCAGGCACCATCCTCGAGGCGACAAAGCAGGGCATCCAGGTCGCAACAGGCGACGGCATCCTGAATCTCATCGCTTTACAGCCTGCCGGCAAGAAAGCGATGAGCGCACAGGATCTGCTCAATTCACGTCGGGAGTGGTTTGTGCCCGGAAATCGTCTGATCTGACGGTTCATCTCTTTTAAAGCCCGGAACCTCCGGGCATTTTTATTTTTGCGCTTATGAAAAAACATCTTAATTTACGCAGTATGGTGGCCCAGGCCGTCGAACAGGTTGTTGAAAAGGGCCAATCGTTGAGTAACGTGCTGCCCGCCATGCAGCAAAAAGTAGCCGATAAAGATAAGGCGCTGTTGCAGGAGCTTTGCTTCGGCGTTTTACGTACGCTCTCCCAGCTGGAGTGGATGATTCAACAGTTGATGGAACGCCCGATGACGGGCAAACAGCGCACTGTCCACTATCTGATTATGGTTGGCTTCTACCAGCTTTTGCATACTCGTATTCCGCCACATGCTGCGCTTGCTGAAACCGTCGAAGGTGCAGTCGTTATCAAGCGACCTCAGCTGAAAGGGCTAATTAACGGCGTATTACGCCAGTTTCAGCGCCGTCAGGAAGAGTTGCTCACCGAATTTGCGCAAAGCGAACTGCGTTTTTTACACCCTTCATGGCTGGTTAAGCGTATCAAAAATGCCTATCCACAACAGTGGGAGACGATTCTTGCAGCCAATAACCAGCGACCACCGATGTGGCTACGTGTCAATCGTAACCACCATACACGCGACGCTTGGCTGGATCTACTTACCGAAGCGGGATTAACCGGCTTCCCGCATCCGGACTACCCGGATGCGGTACGTCTGGAAACGCCAACTCCTGTGCACGCCCTACCAGGTTTTGACGAAGGCTGGGTGACCGTCCAGGATGCTTCAGCTCAAGGATGCGTGACCTATCTGTTACCGAAGGACGGTGAACAGATCCTCGACCTGTGCTGTGCGCCGGGCGGTAAAACCACTCACATTCTGGAAGTTGCCCCGCAAGCTAATGTGATGGCTGTCGATGTCGATGAAAAACGTCTGTCGCGTGTCTATGACAACCTGAAACGCCTTGGCATGAAGGCAACCGTTAAACAGGGCGATGGTCGTTACCCCGAACAGTGGTGCGGCGAACAAAAGTTTGATCGCATTTTGTTAGATGCACCGTGCTCTGCCACTGGGGTCATCCGTCGCCATCCCGATATAAAGTGGCTGCGTCGCGATCGGGATATTGCTGAACTCGCCCAATTGCAGGCAGAAATACTTAATGCGACCTGGGCACATCTGAAACCGGGTGGCACGCTGGTTTATGCAACCTGTTCTATTTTGCCTGAAGAGAACCAACAGCAAATCTCTGCCTTCCTGGCACGAACGCCTGATGCTCTATTAAGTGAAACGGGTACGCCGGAACAGCCAGGGCGCCAGAATTTACCGGGTGCAGAAGAAGGTGACGGTTTCTTTTACGCTAAGCTAATCAAGAAGTGATGAGATAACGGGTCGCAACTGATGAAAATTATCATTCTGGGCGCAGGGCAAGTTGGCGGTACGTTGGCTGAGAACCTGGTCGGAGAGAACAACGATATCACGGTAGTCGATACCAATGGTGAGCGTCTGCGCAGCCTGCAGGACAAGTTTGATCTCCGCGTTGTGCAAGGCCATGGTTCTCATCCCCGTGTACTGCGTGAGGCCGGAGCTGACGACGCCGATATGCTGGTTGCAGTAACCAGCTCAGATGAAACCAATATGGTTGCCTGCCAGGTAGCATACTCACTCTTTAATACCCCCAATCGTATCGCCCGAATTCGCTCGCCGGATTATGTCCGCGATGCAGATAAACTGTTCCAGTCTGATGCAGTGCCTATCGATCATCTGATTGCACCAGAGCAGCTGGTTATCGATAGCATTTACCGACTGATTGAATACCCGGGTGCGTTACAGGTAGTAAATTTTGCCGAAGGTAAAGTCAGTCTGGCGGTGGTCAAAGCCTATTACGGCGGGCCATTGATTGGCAATGCACTGTCGACAATGCGCGAGCATATGCCACACATCGATACCCGCGTCGCGGCGATATTCCGTCATGACAGGCCAATTCGTCCGCAGGGTTCCACCATTGTTGAAGCGGGTGATGAAGTATTCTTTATTGCAGCTTCACAGCATATTCGTGCCGTAATGAGTGAACTTCAGCGTCTGGAAAAACCCTACAAGCGTATTATGTTAGTGGGTGGCGGTAATATCGGTGCTGGTCTGGCCCGACGTCTGGAAAAAGATTACAGCGTCAAACTGATCGAACGCAATCAGCAACGGGCATCCGAGCTTGCAGAGAAATTGCAAAATACAATCGTCTTTTTCGGCGATGCCTCGGATCAAGAGCTGCTGGCTGAAGAACATATTGATCAAGTTGATCTTTTTATCGCGGTAACCAACGACGATGAAGCTAACATTATGTCGGCCATGCTCGCCAAACGCATGGGCGCAAAGAAAGTCATGGTGCTGATCCAGCGTAGGGCGTATGTTGATCTGGTCCAGGGTAGCGTGATTGATATTGCAATTTCACCGCAACAGGCCACCATATCTGCGCTACTGAGCCATGTGCGCAAAGCTGATATTGTCGGCGTTTCTTCGCTGCGACGCGGTGTTGCGGAAGCGATTGAAGCTGTCGCGCACGGGGATGAAACGACATCACGAGTTGTCGGTCGCGCAATAGACGAAATTAAACTTCCACCTGGTACCATTATTGGTGCCGTAGTGCGTGGTAACGACGTGATGATAGCCAATGACAACCTGCGTATTGAGCAGGGTGATCACGTTATCATGTTCCTGACAGACAAAAAATTTATTACTGACGTCGAACGGCTATTCCAGCCAAGTCCTTTTTTCCTGTAAATATTTGGGCGCTTATATAGCGCCCATTTTATTTCCCTTTATTTTTCATGGTCTAATAAATTTTCCTTTCAGCAATACATAAATGGAAAATGTCTTAACATTTGTTAAACTTATAAACGTCAGCTGCATAGGGAGAATAAAATGAGCATTATTAAAGAGTTTCGCGAATTCGCGATGCGCGGGAATGTTGTCGATTTGGCAGTGGGTGTCATTATTGGTGCGGCATTCGGTAAGATTGTTTCATCGCTGGTTGCCGATATCATCATGCCGCCACTGGGGTTGTTAATTGGTGGGATCGATTTTAAACAGTTTGCTTTGACATTACGCGATGCGCAGGGAGACATCCCGGCTGTCGTTATGCATTACGGTGTATTTATTCAGAACGTCTTTGATTTCATTATTGTGGCGTTTGCTATCTTTATGGCAATCAAACTGATCAACAAACTGAATCGTAAAAAAGAGGAAGAACCTGCAGCACCGCCGGCTCCTTCTAAAGAGGAAGTATTGTTAAGTGAAATTCGTGACCTGCTGAAAGAACAGAATAACCGCTCTTAAACACTCACTAAAACAAGAAGGCCAGTGGTAAAAAAGTGATTCACTTTCTTGCCACTGGCCTCCCAGTTACCCCGATTGCCATGTTTACCTTTACGCAGATAACTACCTTTCCCTTTTTTATTCTTCTCAACACGCTGCCTGAAAAGTGGATCATGCAGTAGCGCCTCAATGGCGTTGTCCTTTATCTGCCCTTTGGTGTGCTGATAACGACTCATAATATCTCCAGTTTGTGGTAACAATTTACGCCGCGAGTCTAGACCCTCCCGTTCAATAAATCAACAACCTGTTGTCGTGCCACTGGCACCTTGTTCAAGTGCCTCCAGAATAGAACAATAGACGCTGCTGTGTGCCTTTCCGCAGCATGCATCATTCAATCGCTGCAATGATCGTTGCATCGTTTGAAGTTCGGCTATACGTGCTTCGACTTCCTGCAATCTATCCTGAACGATCCCTTTTGATTCCTGACAGGTATGGTGTTCCGGATCGACACGGATCGAAAGTAATTCACGAATAGACTCCAACGTAAAACCTAGCTGTCGCGCGTAACGAATAAACTTCAGCCGTTGCAGATCACTTTCTGTATAGAGTCGAAATCCGCCTTCAGTACGTACTTCATGCTCCATCATCTGCTGCTTTTCATAGTAGCGGATAGTATCGGGCGTCACGTCGGCCAGTTTTGCTAATTCACCAATCCGGTACATACTTCCTCCGCTATTCATCATTAATTTTATGCAATAGCTTATCCGCGTATTCACCACGTAGAAACTCGGTGCTAAGTCCGGCCTGACGAAGTTTGAGTTCAAGTAGCGACAGACGTCGACTCACATCCTGATAACGAGGATCGTCCTGGCGAATACCTGCAAGTATATCAAGCAACTGTATCGCCTCTCTGCGTTGTTCGAGCTCAGGAGGAAGACACCCAGCGTTTTTTAATAAACGGTACCCGGCCCGAAGCTCCGGCGGGACATGAGAATCATCGTCAAGAGTCAATGGCTCACCTGTACCCGGTAAATCATCAAACTCGCCTTTAGATTGTGCGTCAACGATATGACGCTCTGCCCACTGGTCCAGTAACCACATACGACACCCCAGGGGATGAACAAAAAGAATACAGATATTGTAGATAAGTGGGGATCTTGCGGATATAAAAAAACCCGCCGAGGCGGGTTTTTTTACGTTACTACAGATTACTCTGCAGCAGCTTCTGCTTTCGATTCAGAGCGATCAACCAGCTCGATGTATGCCATCGGCGCGTTGTCACCTGCACGGAAGCCACACTTCAGAATGCGAGTGTAACCACCGGCGCGGCTCGCGAAACGCGGGCCCAGCTCGTTAAACAGTTTTGCCACGATCTCGTTATCACGAGTGCGGGCGAATGCCAGACGACGATTAGCTACGCTATCAGTCTTGGCAAGAGTAATCAGCGGCTCAACTACGCGACGCAGCTCTTTCGCTTTCGGCAGAGTCGTCTTGATGATTTCATGACGAACCAGTGAACCTGCCATATTGCGGAACATAGCCTGGCGATGGCTGCTGTTGCGGTTCAGTTGACGACCACTCTTACGATGGCGCATGACCTTATCCTTCTCAGTAAAACCTTAACCTGTGATCCGGTTACTCGTCAGCGATGCTTGCCGGTGGCCAGTTTTCCAGGCGCATGCCCAGAGACAGTCCACGGGAAGCCAGCACGTCTTTAATCTCGGTAAGAGATTTTTTACCAAGGTTAGGCGTCTTAAGAAGCTCAACCTCAGTACGCTGTACCAGATCACCGATATAGTGGATAGCTTCTGCTTTGAGGCAGTTAGCAGAGCGGACAGTCAATTCCAGATCGTCAACAGGGCGCAGCAGGATCGGATCGAATTCTGGTTTCTCTTCTTTAACTTCCGGCTGACGTACATCACGTAAATCAACGAAAGCTTCCAGTTGTTCAGCCAGAATGGTTGCCGCACGACGAATCGCCTCTTCAGGATCGATTGTGCCGTTGGTTTCCATTTCGATGACCAGCTTGTCCAGGTCGGTACGCTGTTCTACACGCGCTGCTTCAACATTGTAGGCAATACGCTCTACAGGGCTGTAGCATGCGTCGACCAGCAGACGGCCGATTGGGCGCTCATCTTCTTCCGAATGAATTCGGGTAGAAGCCGGCACATAACCACGACCGCGCTGAACTTTGATACGCATGCTAATAGATGCATTCTCATCGGTCAGGTGGCAGATCACGTGCTGTGGCTTGACGATTTCGACATCCCCATCATGGGTAATGTCGGCTGCAGTCACAGGGCCAATGCCAGATTTATTCAAGGTAAGAATAACGTCATCTTTACCCTGAACTCTCACCGCCAGCCCTTTCAGGTTGAGCAGGATTTCCAGGATATCTTCCTGAACGCCTTCTTTGGTGCTGTACTCATGTAGTACACCATCAATCTCAACCTCGGTCACCGCGCAACCCGGCATCGATGAGAGCAGAATACGGCGCAGTGCGTTACCCAAAGTATGGCCAAAGCCACGCTCTAAAGGCTCAAGGGTCACCTTGGCGTGCGTCGAACTCACTTGCTCGATATCTACCAGGCGCGGTTTTAGAAACTCTGTCACAGAACCCTGCATTGTGTCCTCTCTTTGGTACTAAGCTTTACTTGGAGTAAAGCTCGACGATCAGGTGTTCGTTAATGTCCGCAGACAGATCAGAACGCTCCGGCTTACGCTTGAACGTACCTTCCATCTTGCCAGCATCAACTTCCAGCCAGGTTGGCTTTTCACGCTGCTCAGCCAGCTCCAGAGCGGCTTTCACGCGAGACTGCTTCTTCGCTTTCTCACGAATGCTAACAACGTCATTCGGACTAACCTGATAAGAAGCGATGTTAACAACACGACCGTTTACCATAATTGCTTTATGGCTGACCAGCTGACGTGCTTCTGCACGAGTGGCACCGAAGCCCATACGGTATACAACGTTGTCCAGACGACCTTCCAGCAGACCCAACAGGTTTTCACCGGTGTTGCCTTTCAGACGCGCTGCTTCTTTGTAGTAGTTACGGAACTGACGCTCCAGCACACCGTAGATACGGCGAACTTTTTGCTTTTCACGCAACTGCACACCATAGTCAGACAGACGCGGTTTACGCGCACCGTGCTGGCCAGGAGCTTGTTCAATTTTACACTTGGTATCGATCGCGCGAACGCCAGACTTAAGGAATAAGTCAGTGCCCTCACGACGGCTCAGCTTGAGCTTAGGACCCAAATATCTTGCCATTTTCTTTCTCCAACAATCCTAGAAACGACAGCGTTATACGCGACGTTTTTTCGGCGGACGACAACCGTTATGAGGGATCGGAGTCACATCAGTAATATTAGTGATGCGGAAACCAGCGGCGTTCAGAGCACGAACAGTAGATTCGCGACCTGGACCCGGTCCTTTGACCATAACTTCCAGATTCTTGATACCGTATTCTTTTACGGCGTCAGCGCAACGCTCTGCTGCAACCTGAGCTGCAAACGGAGTGGATTTGCGAGAACCACGGAAACCGGAACCACCGGCTGTTGCCCAACCCAGTGCGTTACCCTGACGATCAGTAATGGTAACGATGGTGTTGTTAAAAGAAGCATGGATATGAGCCACGCCGTCAGAGACTTGTTTTCTTACACGTTTACGTGCACGAATTGGTGCCTTTGCCATTATTCAATCACCCCGATTATTTCTTGATCGGTTTGCGCGGACCCTTACGGGTACGTGCGTTGGTCTTGGTACGCTGACCGCGAACCGGGAGACCACGACGATGACGCAAACCGCGATAGCAACCAAGGTCCATAAGGCGCTTGATGCTCATGCTAACTTCACGGCGCAGATCACCTTCAACGACAAATTTGGCAACTTCGTCACGCAGCGTGTCGATTTGTTCTTCAGACAGCTCACTGATCTTAACATCTTCAGCGATACCCGCTGCAGCCAGAATGGCTTTAGAACGGGTCTTGCCGACGCCGTAGATCGAAGTTAATGCGATCACAGCATGTTTCTGATCAGGAATGTTAATGCCTGCTATACGGGCCACTATGCACTCCTACTATTTAATATGTACGCACCATGCTGAAAAGCCCGTTTTCAGGATACTCAAATGGAAACGCACAGACATACAAAAGATTGGCTGGCTAATCTAGCCAGCTCAACCCAACTTTGCAAGAAAAATATGCGAATAAATCAGCCTTGGCGCTGTTTATGCTTCGGCTCGGCACTGCAAATCACACGGATGACACCATCACGCTTAACGATTTTGCAGTTACGGCATAATTTCTTGACGGAAGCACGAACTTTCATTTTTACTCTCCGTAACTTCTCGGGCGACTGTTAACGGCCGTAGCCTTTCAGATTCGCCTTCTTCAATGCAGACTCGTACTGACTAGACATCATCAGAGTTTGCACTTGAGCCATAAAGTCCATAATCACGACAACAACGATAAGCAGTGAGGTCCCACCGAAGTAGAACGGTACTTTCATTGCATCACGCATGAACTCCGGGATCAGGCAGATAAAGGTAATGTAGAGCGCACCAACCAAAGTCAGGCGGGTCATTACTTTATCGATATACTTCGCCGTTTGCTCTCCCGGACGAATTCCTGGTACAAATGCACCGGACTTCTTCAGGTTATCTGCTGTTTCACGCGGGTTGAAAACCAACGCCGTGTAGAAGAAACAGAAGAAGATGATTGCAGACGCATAGAGTAACACATAAAGCGGTTGCCCAGGCTGCAAATACAGCGAAATTGTTGTCAGCCAGTTCCAACCAGTCCCGCCCCCGAACCATGACGCGATGGTTGCTGGGAACAGAATAATACTGGAAGCGAAGATTGCCGGGATTACCCCCGCCATATTCACTTTCAGCGGTAAATGTGTGCTCTGTGCAGCATAGACACGACGACCTTGCTGACGTTTCGCGTAGTTTACCACAATACGGCGTTGACCACGCTCAACAAATACAACAAAGAACGTCACTGCAAATACTAATACTGCAACCAACAGCAACACGAGGAAGTGCAGGTCGCCTTGACGCGCTTGCTCGATAGTATGGGCAATGGCTGGCGGGAGTCCCGCGACAATACCGGCGAAGATAATGATTGAGATACCGTTGCCGATACCACGTTCAGTAATCTGTTCACCCAACCACATCAGGAACATAGTCCCTGTAACCAGACTTACAACAGCGGTGAAATAGAATGCAAAGCCTGGATTCATTACCAGGCCCTGCATACCAGGCATATTCGGGAGACCGGTAGCAATACCGATCGACTGGAATATTGCCAGCACCAGAGTACCGTAGCGGGTGTACTGGCTGATCTTACGACGACCAGACTCCCCTTCTTTCTTAATTTCTGCCAGCGTTGGATGAACCACCGTCAGCAGCTGGATAATGATCGACGCCGAAATATACGGCATGATCCCCAGAGCAAAGATAGAAGCACGGCTGAGAGCACCACCAGAGAACATGTTAAACATTTCAATGATGGTGCCTCGCTGTTGCTCAAGCAGTTTGGCAAGTACAGCGGCATCAATACCAGGGATCGGAATGAAAGAGCCAATACGGAACACAATCAGCGCGCCGATTACAAACAGCAGTCTGCGTTTCAGCTCGCCTAAGCCACCTTTGGCACTTTGAAAATCTAATCCCGGTTGTTTAGCCATCTGCTACTTATTCCTCGATTTTACCGCCAGCAGCTTCGATAGCAGCACGAGCGCCTTTAGTAACACGCAGGCCACGAACAGTTACCGGAGTCGTTACTTCACCAGCCAGGATCACTTTCGCGAACTCGATCTGGATACCGATAATGTTAGCCGCTTTCAGCGTGTTCAGGTCTACAACACCGCCTTCAACTTTAGCCAGGTCAGACAGACGAACTTCGGCTGTAATCGCTGCTTTACGTGAAGTGAAGCCGAATTTCGGCAGACGACGGTACAGAGGCATCTGACCACCCTCGAAACCGCGACGTACGCCACCGCCAGAACGAGACTTCTGACCTTTGTGACCACGACCACCGGTTTTACCGAGGCCAGAACCGATACCACGACCCAGGCGTTTACCCGCCTTTTTGGAGCCTTCGGCCGGAGACAGAGTATTTAAACGCATCTCTTACTCCTCAACTTTAACCATGAAGGAAACCGCGTTGACCATACCACGAACAGCAGGAGTATCCTCGCGCTCTACGGTGTGACCAATACGACGCAGACCCAGGCCAAGCAGCGTTGCCTTGTGTTTCGGCAGACGACCGATTGCACTGCGGGTTTGAGTAATTTTAATAGTCTTTGCCATGGTTTATTTCCCCAGAATTTCTTCAACGGATTTACCACGCTTGGCAGCGACCATTTCCGGAGATTTCATATTTTCCAGACCGTCGATAGTTGCACGAACCACGTTAATCGGGTTGGTGGAACCATACGCTTTAGCCAGAACGTTACGAACTCCAGCGACTTCCAGAACGGCGCGCATTGCACCACCGGCGATGATACCGGTACCTTCGGAAGCCGGCTGCATGAATACACGAGAACCCGTATGAGTACCCTTAACCGGGTGCTGCAGGGTGCCGTGGTTCAGCGCGACGTTAATCATATTGCGACGGGCTTTTTCCATCGCTTTCTGGATCGCTGCTGGAACTTCACGCGCTTTACCGTAACCAAAACCAACGCGACCGTTACCATCGCCAACTACAGTCAGAGCTGTGAAGGAGAAAATACGACCACCTTTAACGGTTTTAGATACGCGGTTTACCGCGATCAGCTTTTCCTGCAGTTCGCCAGCTTGTTTTTCGATGTGAGCCATCTTACACCTCTACCTTAGAACTGAAGGCCAGCTTCACGGGCAGCATCTGCCAGTGCCTGGACACGACCATGATATTGGAACCCGGAACGGTCAAAGGACACATCTTTGATGCCTTTTTCCAGAGCGCGTTCGGCGACAGCTTTACCCACAGCTGCTGCAGCGTCTTTGTTACCGGTGTACTTCAGTTGTTCAGCAATAGCTTTTTCTACAGTAGAAGCAGCTACCAGAACTTCAGAACCGTTCGGTGCAATTACCTGTGCGTAAATATGACGCGGGGTACGATGTACCACCAGGCGAGTTGCGCCCAGCTCTTTGAGCTTGCGGCGTGCGCGGGTCGCACGACGGATACGAGCAGATTTCTTATCCATAGTGTTACCTTACTTCTTCTTAGCCTCTTTGGTACGCACGACTTCGTCGGCGTAACGAACACCCTTGCCTTTGTAAGGCTCAGGACGACGGTAGGCGCGCAGATCTGCTGCAACCTGACCGATCAGCTGTTTATCAGCGCCTTTCAGCACGATTTCAGTCTGAGTCGGACATTCTGCAGTGATACCTGCCGGCAGCTGATGATCAACTGGGTGAGAGAAACCTAAAGCAAGGTTTACTACATTCCCTTTGACCGCTGCACGATAACCTACACCAACCAGCTGCAGCTTCTTAGTGAAGCCTTCGGTAACACCGACAACCATTGCATTCAGCAGGGCACGCGCGGTACCAGCCTGAGCCCATCCATCAGCGTAACCATCACGCGGACCGAAGGTCAGTGCATTATCTGCATGATTTACTGCAACAGCATCGTTGAGAGTACGAGTCAGCTCGCCGTTTTTACCTTTGATCGTAATAACCTGACCGTTGATTTTTACATCAACGCCGGCAGGAATAACGACCGGTGCTTTAGCAACACGAGACATTTTTTCCTCCGATTAGGCTACGTAGCAGATAATTTCGCCACCAAGACCAGCCTGGCGCGCTGCACGATCAGTCATAACACCTTTAGAGGTAGAAACAACTGCGATACCCATGCCAGCCATAACTTTCGGCAGCTCGTCTTTACGCTTATAAATGCGCAGACCTGGGCGACTGACACGCTGAATGCTTTCTACAACAGCTTTACCCTGGAAATACTTGAGAGTAAGTTCCAGTTCCGGCTTGGTGTCGCCTTCAACTTTAAAATCTTCAATAAAACCTTCTTCCTTCAGCACGTTGGCAATTGCCACTTTCAGCTTGGAGGAAGGCATGGTGACCGCAGCTTTATTCGCGGCCTGACCGTTACGGATACGGGTCAGCATATCCGCGATCGGATCTTGCATGCTCATCTGTCTTTACTCCCGTGATTCAATTGGTAATTACCAGCTAGCCTTTTTCAAGCCTGGTACTTCACCGCGCATGGCGGCTTCACGCAGTTTGATACGGCTCAACCCGAACTTGCCCACATAGCCATGCGGACGACCTGTTTGACGGCAGCGGTTACGCTGACGGGACGGGCTGGAATCACGCGGCAGAGACTGCAGCTTGAGAACTGCGTTCCAACGATCTTCGTCGGTCGCGTTCACATCAGAGATAATAGCTTTCAGTTCAGCGCGTTTTGCGAAGTACTTATCAGCTAAAGCTACGCGCTTTACTTCGCGTGCTTTCATTGATTGCTTAGCCATTCAGTAACCCTACCTTACTTGCGGAACGGGAAGTCAAAGGCAGCCAGCAGAGCACGGCCTTCTTCGTCAGATTTCGCAGTAGTGGTAATGGTAATATCCAAACCACGCACGCGGTCGACTTTATCGTAGTCGATTTCTGGGAAGATGATCTGCTCACGGACACCCATGCTGTAGTTACCACGACCGTCGAAAGACTTAGCGGACAAGCCACGGAAGTCACGGATACGTGGAACAGCAATAGTGATCAGGCGCTCAAAGAACTCCCACATGCGTTCGCCACGCAGAGTTACTTTACAGCCGATCGGATAGCCCTGACGGATTTTGAAGCCTGCAACAGATTTGCGTGCTTTGGTGATCAGCGGTTTTTGACCGGAGATTGCTGTCAGGTCAGCTGCTGCGTTATCCAGCAGTTTCTTGTCAGCGATCGCTTCACCAACACCCATGTTCAGGGTGATCTTCTCGACCCGAGGGACTTGCATGACAGAATTGTAGTTAAACTCAGACATGAGTTTAGCGACTACTTCGTCTTTGTAGTAATCATGCAGTTTCGCCATCGTACTACTCCAAATTACTTGATAGTTTCGCTGTTAGATTTAAAGAAACGGACTTTTTTGCCGTCTTCGAATCTAAAGCCTACACGGTCAGCCTTGCCGGTTGCCGCGTTGAAGATAGCAAGGTTAGAGATCTGAATAGCTGCTTCTTTCTCTACGATGCCGCCTGGTTGGTTCAGGGCCGGAACCGGCTTCTGATGTTTCTTAACCAGGTTGATACCTTCAACAATGACCTTGCCGGAAGACAGGACATTTTTTACTTTACCGCGTTTACCTTTATCTTTACCGGTTAACACGATAACTTCGTCATCACGACGGATCTTCGCTGCCATGATTCGCTCCTTAGAGTACTTCTGGTGCCAGAGAGATAATTTTCATGAACTTCTCGTTACGAAGTTCACGAGTTACCGGCCCAAAAATACGCGTACCGATAGGTTGCTCGCTGTTATTGTTTAAAATAACGCATGCATTACCATCGAAGCGAATGACAGAACCGTCCGGGCGACGAACACCCTTCTTGGTGCGCACCACTACCGCCTTCAGCACATCACCTTTTTTGACCTTACCACGTGGAATTGCTTCCTTGATGGTGATCTTGATGATATCGCCGACGCCTGCGTAGCGACGGTGCGAGCCACCCAGAACCTTGATACACATTACGCGACGTGCACCGGAGTTGTCGGCGACGTTCAGCATAGTCTGTTCTTGGATCATTTTAGTGCTCCGCTAATGTCAACTACTACTGAGACCCGAAAATCAGGTCGTTAAAAAAGCCCCATATCGGGGGCGCGGCATTATAACACCGCTTAAACGATATGGGTAGAAAAAATAAACGGCTCATCGCTGAGCCGTTTATTCGTTGAGAATGCCTACTGTATTACAGAACAGCTTTCTCTACAACGCGAACCAGCGTCCAGGACTTAGTCTTGGACAGCGGACGGCATTCGCGGATTTCAACCACGTCACCAGTACCGCATTCGTTGTTCTCGTCATGTACGTGCAGTTTGGTCGTACGCTTAATGAATTTACCGTAGATCGGGTGTTTCACAAAACGTTCGATAGCAACAACAATGGATTTCTCCATTTTATCGCTAACAACGCGACCTTGCAGAGTACGGATTTTATCGGTCATTACGCACCCGCCTTCTCAGTCAGTAAAGTCTTAACGCGTGCGACATCACGACGCACTTGCTTCAACAGGTGAGACTGTTGCAGCTGGCCACTTGCAGCCTGCATACGCAGGTTGAACTGCTCACGCAGCAGATTCAGCAGCTCGGTGTTCAGCTCTTCAACACTCTTCTCACGCAGCTCTTTTGCTTTCATTACATCACCGTCTTAGTTACAAAGGTGGTTTTAATCGGCAGTTTCGCTGCTGCCAGCTTGAATGCTTCACGGGCCAGCTCTTCCGGTACGCCGTCCATTTCATACAGGACTTTACCCGGCTGAATCAAGGCAACCCAATACTCTACGTTACCTTTACCTTTACCCATACGCACTGCCAGCGGCTTTTCAGTGATCGGTTTGTCCGGGAATACACGGATCCAGATCTTACCTTGACGCTTAACTGCACGGGTCATAGCACGACGTGCTGCTTCGATCTGACGGGCAGTCAGACGACCACGGCCAACAGCTTTCAGACCGAAGCTGCCGAAGCTAACATCCGTACCCTGCGCCAGACCGCGGTTACGGCCTTTGTGCATTTTACGGAATTTTGTACGCTTTGGTTGTAACATCAGCGACGCTCCTTATTTACGGCCTTTACGCTGCTGCTTTTTAGGTTGCGCAGCCGGTTTTTCCGGTTGTTCAACAGCAGCCATACCACCCAGGATCTCGCCTTTGAAGATCCACACTTTAACGCCGATTACACCGTAAGTGGTGTGCGCTTCAGAGGTGTTGTAGTCGATGTCAGCACGCAGAGTGTGCAGAGGAACGCGACCTTCACGGTACCATTCGGTACGAGCGATTTCCGCGCCGCCCAGACGGCCGCTAACTTCAACTTTAATACCTTTAGCGCCCAGACGCATTGCGTTCTGTACAGCACGCTTCATAGCACGACGGAACATAACGCGACGTTCCAGCTGAGAAGTGATGCTGTCAGCAACTAATTTTGCGTCCAGTTCAGGCTTACGCACTTCGGCGATATTGATCTGAGCAGGAACGCCAGCAATATCCGCTACGACTTTGCGCAGTTTTTCTACGTCTTCGCCTTTCTTACCGATAACGATACCCGGGCGAGCAGTGTGAATGGTCACACGGATGCTCTTAGCCGGACGCTCGATAACGATACGAGATACAGACGCTTTAGCCAGTTCCTTAGTCAGGTACTGACGTACTTTAAAATCGCTGTCCAGGTTGTCAGCGAATTCTTTGGTGTTCGCAAACCAGGTTGAGTTCCATGGTTTTACAATACCCAGGCGAATACCATTAGGATGTACTTTCTGACCCATTGCTAGTCTCCAGAGTCTCAGCGATCGGACACAACCACAGTAATGTGGCTGGTGCGCTTCAGGATGCGATCTGCACGACCTTTTGCACGCGGCATAATGCGCTTCATGCTCGGGCCTTCGTCTACGAAAATTTTCGTAACTTTCAGATCGTCAATGTCAGCGCCATCGTTGTGTTCAGCGTTAGCAATGGCAGATTCCAGGACTTTCTTAACCAGTACAGCCGCTTTCTTATTGGTGTAGGTCAGAATATCAAGGGCCTGCGACACTTTCTTACCGCGAATCAGGTCTGCAACAAGGCGAACCTTCTGAGCAGAAGAACGAGCATGGCGATGTTGAGCTAAAGTTTCCATCTCTTCCTCCTACCTTATTTCTTCTTCGCTTTTTTATCAGCAGCGTGGCCGCGATAAGTACGAGTCGGTGCGAATTCACCCAGTTTGTGACCGACCATTTCGTCGGAAACAAATACCGGAACGTGCTGACGACCATTATGGACAGCGATGGTCAAACCGATCATGTTAGGAAAGATCGTTGAACGACGGGACCAAGTGCGCAGGGGCTTCTTGTCTCCGCTTTCCACCGCTTTCTCTACCTTCTTCAGCAAGTGCAGGTCAATAAAAGGACCTTTCTTGAGAGAACGTGGCATGGCTTATCCTCTAAAATTATTTGCTACGGCGACGTACGATGAATTTATCAGTACGCTTGTTGCTGCGGGTCTTCTTACCTTTGGTCTGAACGCCCCACGGAGTTACCGGGTGCTTACCAAAGTTACGACCTTCACCACCACCATGTGGGTGGTCGACTGGGTTCATCGCAGTACCGCGAACGGTAGGACGAACACCACGCCAGCGTGCAGCACCTGCTTTACCCAGAACGCGCAGCATATGCTCAGCATTGCCAACTTCGCCCAGAGTTGCACGGCAGTCTGCTTCGACTTTACGCATTTCACCAGAACGCAGACGCAGGGTGACATAAGCACCATCACGAGCAACGATCTGAACGTAAGTACCAGCGGAACGTGCCAGCTGACCGCCTTTACCTGGTTTCATTTCTACGTTATGAACGGTAGAACCAACCGGGATATTGCGCATCGGCAGGGTGTTACCTGCTTTGATTGCAGCATCAACGCCAGATTGAACCTGGTCGCCAGCTTTCAGGCCTTTAGGGGCCAGAATGTAACGGCGTTCACCGTCTTTGTACAGAACCAGCGCGATGTTCGCGGAACGGTTCGGATCGTACTCAAGACGTTCAACAACTGCCGGGATACCGTCTTTGTTGCGTTTGAAGTCAACAATACGATAAGCCTGCTTGTGACCACCACCGATGTGACGAGTGGTGATGCGGCCATTGTTGTTACGACCACCGGATTTGCTGTTTTTTTCAACCAGCGGAGCAAAAGGTTTGCCCTTGTGCAGCTCTGGGTTGACCACTTTAACAACGTGGCGACGACCCGGAGATGTCGGTTTACATTTAACAACTGCCATTGTATTACTCCTCCGACTTACTCAGCGCCGCCGACGAAGTCCAGATTCTGGCCTTCCTTCAGGGTGACGTAAGCTTTTTTCCAGTCGCTACGACGACCGATACGCTGTCCGTGACGTTTAACTTTCCCTTTAACTACCAGGGTGTTAACGACTTCGACTTCGACTTCAAACAGTTTCTGCACAGCAGCTTTGATTTCTGCTTTGGTCGCGTCTTTAGCAACTTTGAGAACGATGGTGTTAGTTTTTTCCATCGCAGTAGACGCTTTTTCAGAAACGTGCGGTGCGCGCAGCACTTTCAGCAGACGTTCTTCACGAATCATGCCAGCATCTCCTCAACTTGCTTAACAGCATCAGCAGTCATTACGACTTTGTCGAAGGCGATCAGGCTAACCGGGTCGATACCAGTTGCATCGCGTACGTCAACCTTGTGCAGGTTGCGCGCAGCCAGGAACAGGTTCTCGTCCAGCTCACCGGTGATGATCAGCACATCTTCCAGAGCCATGTCTTTCAGTTTCTGTGCCAGCAGCTTAGTTTTAGGCGCTTCTACAGAGAATGATTCGACAACGATCAGACGATCCTGACGTACCAGTTCGGACAGAATGCTTTTCAGCGCGCCGCGGTACATCTTTTTGTTAACTTTTTGACTGTGGTCCTGCGGGCGAGCAGCGAAGGTCACGCCACCTGAACGCCAGATCGGGCTCTTGATAGAACCTGAACGCGCACGGCCGGTACCTTTCTGGCGCCACGGCTTTTTGCCTGAACCAGTTACTTCAGCACGAGTCTTCTGAGCACGAGTACCCTGACGAGCACCAGCTGCATAAGCAACAACAACCTGGTGAACCAGCGCTTCGTTGAAATCACGACCGAAGGTAGTTTCGGAAACAGTCAGCGCGCTCTGCGCGTCTTTCAATACTAATTCCATTGCTATCCCCTTACGCCTTCACAGCTGGTTTAACGATCAGGTCGCAACCGGTCGCACCCGGAACACCACCTTTAACCAGCAGCAGGTTGCGCTCAGCGTCAACACGTACTACGTCCAGGCTCTGAACGGTTACACGTTCGTTACCCAGCTGACCTGCCATTTTCTTGCCTTTGAACACTTTGCCCGGAGTCTGGTTCTGACCGATAGAACCCGGAACGCGGTGAGACAAGGAGTTACCGTGAGTAGCGTCCTGGGTACGGAAGTTCCAGCGCTTAACGGTACCAGCGAAACCTTTACCTTTAGAGGTACCGGTTACGTCAACTTTTTTAACGTCAGCAAACAGTTCAACGCTAATGTTCTGACCAACGGTGTATTCTTCACCATCTGCCAGACGGAACTCCCACAGGCCGCGGCCAGCTTCTACGCCAGCTTTAGCAAAGTGGCCAGCTTCCGGCTTAGTTACGCGGTTAGCTTTTTTAGCACCGGTGGTAACCTGAACAGCGCGATAGCCATCGTTAGCCAGATCTTTAACCTGAGTAACGCGGTTTGCTTCAACTTCGATAACGGTTACTGGGATAGATACGCCATCTTCAGTGAAGATGCGGGTCATACCCACTTTTTTACCGACTAAACCAATCATTGTATCAACCTCTCAATCGCTCGATGACCTGATTAACCCAGGCTGATCTGCACGTCTACACCGGCAGCCAGGTCCAGACGCATCAGAGCATCAACGGTTTTTTCAGTTGGCTCAACGATGTCAACCAGACGCTTGTGAGTACGGATCTCGTACTGATCACGCGCGTCTTTGTTGACGTGCGGGGAGATCAGAACGGTGAAACGCTCTTTGCGGGTCGGCAGCGGGATCGGACCACGAACCTGCGCACCAGTGCGCTTGGCAGTCTCGACGATTTCCGCGGTTGATTGATCGATCAGACGATGATCAAACGCTTTCAAACGGATACGGATTCTTTGGTTCTGCATGAGACCAGAGCTCCAATTATTTTATAGACGAAATAGTTACTCCTCAAACCCATTACGATTGATGGGAGAGTGTAACCGTTCTTACAGAGTTCCCCAATTGGGAACATTGTCTGGTATTGCTTTCGCAGTACCGGTGGCTCATATCGAACCGCTGTCAATATTAGACAAGCCCGCGCATTATACGTAAATCTCAGTCTTAAGCAAGTGCCGCGTAGAAATTAATCACTCGTTCACAAATGCAGGCCTCCTTCCACTCTGATTGTATGTCCTATGGTGCAACGCATTTTCCGTGGAAAAGAGTATCCATAACCCACATCCCGGACTTGTAGGGTCGCCAAGCTTACCCGAAGGTATACTTTTTACCAGATAAGGTTTGCCCATGTACATCGACCTCCCCTTTCTGCTGTTTTATGTTTCGCTATCAGGGTTGCTCTTAGTCCATGACCTACGTACCGGGTTGCTGCCCGACAAATTCACCTGCCCTCTTTTGTGGGGCGGTCTTATTTATCATCAGTGCTGCAGACCTGCACAGTTATCCGACGCGCTTTGGGGTGCCGTCGCAGGTTATGGGGTATTTGCGTTGTTCTACTGGGGGTATCGTTTGATATGCCGACAGGAAGGATTAGGCTTTGGTGATGTCAAATTTCTTGCCGCGCTAGGCGCATGGCATCGCTGGGAATCATTACCACTGTTGGTTTTACTTGCCGCGGGCATGGCATGCTGTCTCACCGGGATTTCCTGCGCCCGTTACGGGAGACAGGTACTAAAAAACCCGCTGCCTTTTGGGCCATATCTGGCGGCTGCGGGTTTTGTTGTTGGCTGGCTAAATCTGATACAGGGCGGTTAATCGCTGACCTTAATTTGCGATTGCAGATAGTTTTGCAACCCAAGTTTTCCAATCAGATCCAACTCCGTTTCGAGCCAATCGATATGCCCTTCTTCTTCGGTCAGGATCTCAATCATCATGTCCCGACTAACATAGTCATGAACGCTATCGGCATAAGCAATGGCTTCGCGTAAATCTTTCGCACCATCAAGCTCGAGCCGAAGATCTGATTGCAGCATCTCTTCAACATCTTCACCAATCCCCAACTTGCCTAGATCTTGTAAGTTTGGGAGACCTTCTAAGAATAAAATACGCTCAATGTATTTATCAGCGTGTTTCATCTCATCGATTGATTCATGGTACTCAACATCATTGAGGCGAGTCAGTCCCCAGTTTTTAAACATACGGGCATGGAGAAAATACTGGTTGATTGCGACAAGCTCATTTCCCAATAGTTTATTGAGATAATTTATGATTTTAACATCACCTTTCATTTTATAGTCCCTCCGCTTCCACTCTTAGAGCGTAGATGGGGCTACAGGGATGTCAAAAAAAAGAGTGTGACTTAGGCGATCTCTTTAAATTCTGGCATTTGAGTTAATTCATCCTGCATGACTTCACGGGCAGCACGAATGCACTTACCGCACTGATTTCCAACAGGAATAAACTTACGTAATTGCTGAAAGGACTGAGGATGAAACTGGCGAACAGCCTGACGAATTTTTTTATCACTTATCGCATTACACAAACAAACGTACATGATCGCTCCCGTTCAATTTCTGCGCAAAGTGTAAATGAGAATAGTTATGATTACAATAGCACAACGTTATTTACGCGATGGAAGAATGAACAAAAAATGCGAACAAATATGACAACGGTTAAATCACAGGTAGCAAAAAGGGCGCCTAAGCGCCCTTTTTAAGCTCAAAGCTAATTAATAAATAATTAGCTCATTACTTTAGCAACAACGCCCGCACCTACAGTACGGCCGCCTTCACGGATTGCGAAACGCAGACCGTCGTCCATCGCGATCGGGTGGATCAGGGTAACAACCATTTTGATGTTGTCGCCCGGCATTACCATCTCAACGCCTTCCGGCAGTTCGATGGTACCCGTCACGTCAGTAGTACGGAAGTAGAACTGCGGACGGTAGCCTTTGAAGAACGGAGTATGACGGCCGCCTTCGTCTTTGGACAGGATATAAACTTCAGATTCGAACTTGGTGTGCGGCTTGATAGAGCCCGGCTTAGCCAGTACCTGACCACGTTCGATTTCTTCACGTTTGATACCACGCAGCAGAACACCAACGTTCTCACCAGCACGGCCTTCGT
>NZ_JANEWM010000058.1:0-27441 GCF_028069825.1 Citrobacter sp. Igbk 14 | reverse complement strand
CATATATAATTATGTATGGATTAATTTATAAACAGAATATGGATTAAAATAACTTAAAACCAAAAAAACCCTGCCATTGGCAGGGTTTGTTGATGCTGGATGATAAATTAACGCGCCAACCAGCCACCGTCGACCGCAACGGTATAACCGTTAATGTAGTCAGATGCGCTGGAGGCCAGGAACACAACAGGCCCCATCAGATCGCTTGGCAGACCCCAACGACCCGCTGGGATACGATCGAGAATTTCGGCGCTACGCTGCTCATCAGCACGCAGCTGCTGCGTGTTATTGGTCGCCATGTAACCCGGTGCGATCGCATTCACGTTGATGTTATGTTTTGCCCACTCGTTGGCCATCAGACGCGTCACGCCCATTACGCCGCTTTTTGACGCGGTATAAGACGGAACACGAATGCCGCCCTGGAAGGAGAGCATGGAGGCGATATTAATAATTTTACCGCCGTTACCCTGGGCAATGAAGTGCTTCGCCGCCGCCTGAGACATGAAGAACACGCTCTTAATGTTCAGGTTCATCACGTCGTCCCAGTCTTTTTCGCTGAAGTCGATAGCATCTTCACGACGGATAAGACCGGCGTTGTTCACCAGAATGTCGATATGACCGAATTCTGCAACCGCACGCTCGAGCAGTGCCGGAATACCATCAATCTGACGCAGATCGGCGGTCAGGCTTAAAAAACGGCGGCCCAGTGCGGTAACACGTTCGATGGTTTCAGTCGGCTCAACAATGTTGATACCCACGATATCACAACCCGCTTCCGCCAGACCCAGCGCCATCCCCTGACCCAAACCGGTGTCACAACCCGTCACAACGGCGACTTTACCTTCAAGAGAGAATGCATTCAAAATCATTGTAAATCCTTATTTTTTATAATGCCCGTCACAGACAGGCTGAGTAGCCGCCCGCGACTAGCGCAGATCTTTGACTGCAACGTGGTCCATATCATCAAAGACCTGATTTTCGCCAACCATACCCCAGATGAAGGTATAGGCTTTCGTACCAACGCCAGAATGGATAGACCAGCTAGGGGAAATTACCGCCTGCTCATTGTGCATCACGATATGACGCGTTTCCTGAGGCTGCCCCATCATGTGGAAGACACAGGTGTCTTCTTCCATATTGAAGTAGAAATAGACTTCCATACGGCGTTCATGGGTATGGCACGGCATGGTGTTCCACAGGTTGCCTGGCGCCAGTTCGGTCAGGCCCATGCTCAGTTGGCAGGTTTCCAGTACGTCCGGCACAAAATACTTGTTGATGGTACGGCGGTTACTCGTGAGATCATCACCCAACGTCACTGGCGCAACGTCGGCTGGGGTCACTTTTTTGGTTGGATAAGTCATGTGTGCCGGCGCGCAGTTATAATAGAACTTGGCGGGTTTTGCAGGGTCAATGCTTGCAAAAACAACTTCTTTTGCCCCTTTACCGACATACAGCGCATCGCGATGACCAATTTCATAGCACTGGCCGTCAACAGTAATCGTGCCCGGCCCACCGATGTTGATCACGCCTAACTCACGACGCTCCAGGAAGTAGGTTACGCCCAGTTGCTTACCCACTTCGCCACCCACGGATACGGTTTTTCCCACTGGCATAATGCCGCCAACAATAATGCGGTCAATGTGGCTGTAGACCATGGTGTATTCGTCAGCAACAAACACTTCTTCTACCAAAAACTCATTACGCAGCGCCTGGGTATCCAGGGTTTTAGCATGCGCACTATGGATGCTTTGTCTTACGTCCACATTTACCTCCAGTGATAAATTGACCGTGAATTCTTGAGCGATAGCAAAACGCCGTTCCGTTTTACCTAATGCGTTCATGATATCCCTCCCGGAACGGGTTTTCAATTATAACTAAAACGATGTTTCACTTTTCCCGCATCTTATTATCAAAAGTGTAATTGCGATCACGCTAGCCTGGTTAAACTACGAAAGCAGCACCAAAGAAAATAAATAAAACACAAACAAAACAGTTAGTTATAAAGATACAACAAAGAGTAGGTAATAAGAGGGACAAGTAGCGTTGTGAAAAAACAGCCCTGCTGAAGAGGAATTCACACACCTTTTCTTACAAAGTGCGTTGTGAATCACACGAAATGAAACGATGTTTTGATAAGTTAACGTTGTTTTAGAGTGGATGTTTCTGTAACTGGCCTTGCCCTCCTTGTGGAGGGCTTTTTTACATGAACCGGAACTGCGCGATGGTGGTGTATCTGATAGGGGATTTTAAAGACTTAATCACGTTCGATGGCAAGTGCAACGCCCTGGCCACCACCAATACATAACGTTGCCAGCCCTTTATGCGCCCGGCGTTTAACCATCTCGTGGACCAACGACACCAGAATACGGCAACCAGAGGCACCAATTGGGTGGCCGAGCGCAATGGCCCCACCGTTCACATTTACCCGACGCTCGTCCCATTCCAGCATTTTCCCAACGGATAATGCCTGCGCAGCGAATGCTTCATTGGCTTCAATCAAATCGACATCCGCCAGTTGCCAGCCGACGCGCTCAAGGCAGCGACGCGTCGCGTACACTGGCGCAATCCCCATGAGTGCGGGGTCAACGCCGACACTGGCAAAAGCGCGAATACGGGCCAGTACCGGTAAATTCAACGCCTGCGCTTTGGACTCGCTCATCATCATCACGGCGGCAGCACCATCGTTTATCGATGACGCATTACCCGCCGTTACCGAACCAAGCCTGTCAAAAGTAGGGTCCAGACGCGCCAGTCCTTCGGCGCTGGCATCGGTGCGCGGTTGCTCATCGGTATCCACCACAAAGGATTGCCCATTACGCTGGGTCACCACCGGCACGATTTCATCTTTAAAACGTCCGGCATCAATCGCCATACGCGCTTTGTGCTGAGAACTCAGCGCATAGGCGTCCTGTAATTCGCGGCTGATACCATATTCCCGTGCCAGATTTTCAGCGGTAACGCCCATATGGTAGTCATTGAAAGCATCCCACAGTCCATCATGAACCAGGCTGTCGACCAGTTGACTGTTACCCAGTTGCGCGCCAGTTCGGCTGTCGGTGAGGACGTGCGGTGCGCGACTCATGTTCTCTTGCCCGCCAGCTATCACGATATCAGCTTCACCACACTGGATAGCCTGAGTCGCCAGGTGCAGCGCTTTCAAACCTGAACCACACACATCATTAATGGTAATAGCGGAAACGGTATTGGGTAATCCACCATTGATAGCAGACTGGCGCGCCGGGTTCTGTCCGGCCCCCGCAGTGAGGACCTGACCAAGGATCACCTCATCAACAGCGTGAACATCCACGCCAGTGCGTTCCAGTAATGCCCTGACCACCATGCTGCCGAGTTCAACGGCAGAGTGGCGCGCCAGCGTTCCCTGGAAGCAGCCAATCGGTGTCCTTAACGCCCCCACTATCACAACCTCTTTCATCACCACCTCAGCGCAAAATAACATCGCAATAGTAGATGATTGTTAAAGATAGTTATCGTAGTTGTTTAAAAATGGTGATTTTTATCACAAAGGAAATAGGTATCATTTATTCGTCATCGCGACGCCACTTTGCTGCAAATGGTCACGTAACCAGCTTCCCGCGACCCCCGGAGGGGATTTCTTATTCCATAACAGATCGATTGAGATAGCTTTTGGCCAACCCGGTATCTTCAACTGAACCAGTGGTTTTTCTGCCGCAAACTCTTCCACCAGCGCGCAAGGTAGTGCGCACCAGCCAAATCCCTGTACCGCCATACTCAGCAACAACAGATAGTTGGGAGCAGACCAGACAGGGCCACGTGCGACGTTGGTCCCACTTTCCAGATAAGTATTCAGACGCAGTTCGCGCCAGGTGTGGAGCTGCTCCCATTGCAGATTTTTTTGCGTCGCCAGTGGATGCGTGGCCGCAACGTACAGTCCCATCCAGGTTTGCATCGGCAAACGCGTGACGCCCATATCTGTCGGATAATTTTCTCGCGCTTCGATCAGCCCAACCTGCGCGCGTCCTTTTTGCAGCAGATCGATCACATCGTCATCTTCACCAATCAGACATTCAAATTCTGTGTGGGGGAACTTGCGGTCAAACTGCACCATTAATTCTTCCAGCACATCCGGATGCAGCGTGTCCGAAAGCACAAAGGTCAGACGCGCTTCGGTATCACCCGACAGCGAAATCGCCGCTTCATCCAGGCGCTCGCTGGCTGACAAAATCGCCTGTACGTAGCCAAGCACCCGCTTGCCTTGTTCGGTAAGCGTTGGCTGACGTGACGAACGGTCAAACAACGCAAAGCCAAGATCGGCCTCCAGATGTGCAATCGCCGTGCTGATGGTGGACTGGCTTTTACGTAGCCGCCGGGCCGCCGCAGAAAATGAACCGCAGGACACAGTCTCAACAAATGCCGTTAAAGCTTCAGGGGAGTAACGCATGAACTATCTACTTTATCGATGGATACTATCTTTTAGATATCACATAAAACGATAAAATTGCCACCATTCCGTTATCCGGGCATCAAAGAAGGTTTTTAGGTTATGCAACACGATACTGTCCAACGCCGCTCGCTAGTGGAGCGCATTTTTCATGCTGTCTGTTTTGAGGGCATTGCTACCGCGATTCTTGCACCAACCACCGCATGGTTGATGCAGCGATCGGTACTGGAAATGGGCGGGCTGACCATTCTGCTGGCAACAACAGCAATGATCTGGAATATCATTTATAACGCCCTGTTTGACCGCTTTTGGCCATCACACCTGGTAAAACGTACAGCTAAAGTCCGCGCATTTCACGCCTTAGGTTTCGAGAGTGGTTTTATCGTCATCGGGGTGAGTATCGTGGCGTATGTGTTGAACGTTAGCCTGCTTCAGGCATTCACACTGGAAATAGGTTTCTTCCTGTTCTTCCTGCCATACACCATGTTCTATAACTGGGCTTATGACACATTACGCGAGCGCGTAATGAAGCGTCGTCAGCCGCGCGTTACTGCCTGATAATTCAAAGAATAGTCGGAATTTTCTCAATTCCGGCTATTCATCCATTCACCAGCCCACTTGTTCACACCTCCCCCAGCCCCTCTCATTTGTGGTAAATTGCGCTTCTTTTTGTTTATTTTATAGTTGATACGTTCAAATAATGTCGAAATTTTGGTCAAAAGAAGAGACTCTCTGGAGCTTCGCACTATATGGGACTGCCGTCGGCGCAGGAACCCTCTTCCTCCCCATACAGCTGGGTTCTGCAGGCGCAGTGGTACTTTTTATCACCGCACTCGTCGCCTGGCCTTTAACCTACTGGCCACACAAGGCGCTGTGCCAGTTTATCCTGTCATCAAAAACCTCTGCAGGTGAAGGGATCACCGGTGCAGTCACCCACTACTATGGCAAGAAGATAGGCAGCCTGATCACGACGCTTTATTTTATCGCCTTCTTTGTGGTGGTGCTGATCTACGCTGTCGCGATCACCAATTCACTCACCGAACAGTTGGCAAAACATATCACGATTGATCTACGCGTTCGTATGCTGGTAAGTCTCGGCGTGGTGCTGGTCCTGAATTTAATTTTCCTGATGGGTCGCCAGGCCACCATCCGGGTGATGGGCTTTCTGGTATTCCCACTGATCGCGTACTTTCTGTTTCTCTCGCTGTACCTGACCGGAAGCTGGCAGCCGACGCTACTCACCGGCCAGATGTCTTTCGATCAGCACACGCTGCATCAGGTATGGATCTCGATCCCCGTGATGGTTTTCGCTTTTAGCCATACGCCCATTATCTCCACGTTTGCCATCGACAGACGCGAGAAATACGGCGAGCAGGCCATGGGTAAATGCAAAAAAATCATGAAGGTCGCCTACGTCATCATCTGCCTGAGCGTACTGTTTTTCGTCTTTAGCTGTCTGCTTTCTATCCCGGCAAACTACATTGAAGATGCCAAACATGAGGGTGTAACCATCCTTTCGGCGCTGTCGATGATGCCCAACGCACCGGCATGGTTGTCGATTTCCGGGATTATCGTTGCCGTGGTGGCGATGTCAAAATCGTTCCTCGGCACCTACTTTGGCGTGATTGAAGGGGCGACAGAAGTCGTAAAAACGTCGCTGCATCAGGTAGGCGTGAAGAAAAGCCGGGCCTTTAACCGCGCCCTGTCCATTATGTTGGTTTCGGCCATCACGTTTATCATCTGCTGCATCAACCCTAATGCCATTTCAATGATTTACGCGATCAGTGGTCCGCTCATCGCCATGATTTTGTTTATCATGCCGACATTATCGACCTATCTGATCCCGGCGCTGAAGCCGTATCGTTCAGTGGGGAACCTGATCACCCTGATTGTCGGTCTGTTGTGCGTATCAGTGATGTTTTTTGGCTAAATGACGTTATCAACGGCTCATTCATCATTGCGTGGATGAGCCGCACCCCGCCTTACTTGATGTAAGAATCCAATACCTTCAGGACCACATCCAAATCCTCTTCACGCTTTATTTCATCGCCCTGATGCACAATATGCTCGGTCAGATGGCCTTTAATCACCTCACGCATTAATCCGTTTACCGCACCGCGGATCGCCGCAATTTGCTGTAACACAGCCGCGCATTCATGCGGTTCATCAAGCATGGTTTTCAACGCCACTACCTGGCCCTGAATCTTACTGGCACGGGCTTTGAGCTTTTGTTTGTCGCGGATCGTATGTGACATAGCATTACCTTAATTAACGTAAATCCGTAGCGACAATACCATCGACATTCTACTGGGGGGTAGTATTTGATACTGGGGGGGAGTAGAATCAAGCGAAATTAGACAACTAAGAATCATTCTCATGGGTGAATTTTCTACGCTTCTTCAGCAAGGCAACGCCTGGTTCTTCATTCCCAGTGCAATTTTATTGGGGGTGTTACACGGCCTGGAACCGGGACATTCAAAGACAATGATGGCGGCGTTTATTATCGCCATAAAGGGGACTATCAAGCAGGCAGTGATGCTGGGGCTGGCGGCTACCCTGTCGCATACGGCCATAGTATGGTTGATTGCACTCGGCGGAATGTATATCAGCAAAGCGTTTACCGCCCATGCCGTTGAGCCCTGGCTACAATTTGTCTCGGCTATAATTATTCTCGGGACCGCATTCTGGATGTTCTGGCGAACCTGGCAGGGAGAGCAGAACTGGCTGGCCCAGACGCATCACGACCACGATCACGGTCATCACCACCACCATGATCATGACGACCATCACCACCATCATCATGACCACGATGACGATCATCACCATCATCACGAGCACGAGCACGAGCACGAGCATAATCACGACCATGCCGCACTGGCAGGGCTGAGCGAGGGTTCGAAAGAGTATCAGGACGCGCACGAACGCGCACATGCCAACGATATCCAGCGCCGTTTTCAGGGTAAAGAGGTGACCAACGGGCAAATTTTACTGTTTGGTCTGACCGGTGGCCTGATCCCGTGTCCTGCGGCTATTACCGTCTTACTGATTTGTATCCAGCTCAAAGCCTTTACGCTGGGGGCAACGATGGTGCTGTGCTTTAGCCTCGGACTGGCGATAACGCTGGTAACGGTAGGGGTTGGCGCGGCTATCAGCGTACAACAGGCGGCGAAGCGCTGGAGCGGATTTAACACACTGGCGCGTAAAGCGCCCTATTTTTCCAGCGCACTCATCGGCATGGTCGGACTCTACATGGGGATTCACGGCTATCTGGGGATCGTCGGTTAACAGCCAACAGAGGGAAACGCGCAGCAACCTGTGCCGCTGCGCGTGTAGCAAGACTAGCTTGCGACGCTTCCCCACACTAACTGCCCTTTGTGGAAGGTCGCGGTACGAGGGGAAATCCTCGCGACCGCTTCCGCAGAGCAGGACGCATCGACCAGCACAAAACTTGCATCATCCTGTGCTTTCGGCCACACACGTTCGCCTTTATCGTTCAGCGGCAGTACATCACCTGTGGCGAGGAATAGCGCGCGCGACAGGTTGAGTTCGTTCGGGCGAATATACAGCTGAGCATACAGATTGGCTTTCTCCAGCATATCCCCCAGCCCATACGGCGACCAGTGGTCAATCACGCTGTCGGTGCCGGTAATCACCTCCACGCCTTTATCACGCAGCTGTTTCAGCGGCATGTGCAAGGTGCCGATAGGTACCGTCGAGGCAATGGTAATCTGCTGCGCCGCCATACGGGTTGCCAACGCATCAACCTGCTGTTCGTTCAGCGTTGCCAATGCGAAAGCATGGCTGATGGTCAGTTTGCCCTTCAGCTGTGGCGTTTTCTCCACCGTCTCCACCATGTAATTTACCGCTGCCACACCTGCCGGGCTGGTTTCATGCAAATGGATATCCACACCTTTATTGTAATCGAGCGCAATCTGGAACATGGTGTCGAGGGATTTTTCCATGGCCCCATCAACGCTGGTCGGGTCCAGACCGCCCACGTACTGTGCCCCCGCCTGCATTGCTTCACGCATCAGCGGTTCAGACTTCGATAACAGCAGACCATGCTGGGGAAACGCCACGATTTCACAAGCGAAACCGGGCTGACGACGCGCCAGTACCGCCTGCAAGTTCTCCAGATTTTTCAACCCGGAAACTGGCTCAATATTACAGTGGCTGCGGGCAATCGATGTCCCTTTTGATTGCAGCAGATCGATAAGCTTTTCCGCCCGCTCCTGAGTATAAGGCTGCAGTTCAGGCAGCAGCTTTTGTTCCAGGCGGATCATATCCTGAATGGTGGTGCCCGCCGGACGGTTCAATGAGCGCCACGGGCCACCGTAAAAGGTTTTATCCAGATGAATGTGCATATCGCGCATCGCGGGCAGCATGAGCTTGCCGCCCGCATCGTAATGCGGCAGCGCCGCATCCGAATGCTGCTTATTCTCGCGTAGCGCAACAATCTTCCCGTCCTGAATTTCAACGGTTTGCAGTGCAGTACGGGTATGTACCACCACGGCATTTTCGTAATCAAATCCCGCTTCCAGCAGAACGTTATCAAGGTAGTAGTGTTTATCGTTAATCGTCATGGTGTTCTTCGCCCCGCAGGCTGTCCCGACAGGATTAGCAGCATACGCGACTGGTGCTACTGCGCCAAACAGCGCAGCAGCAGTGACCATTTTTCCGCTCTGACTTAAAAATTCGCGGCGGCTGTTACTTTCCTTCATTCGCATCTCCTCTCAGGAATGGACAATGTGGGTACCCGTTTCACCGCGCAGTGCGGCAGGCAGGCATTCCGGCGTGGTGATGATCACCCGCTTACCGCCACGAGCCAGGAACGTCAGGCTGGCGATAATTTTGGGTAGCATGCTGCCTGGCGGGAAGTGACCTTCCTGCATGTAACGGGTCATTGCCGCAATATCCACTGTATTCAGCGCCTGCTGGTTGGGCTTGCCGAAGTGAATACACACTTTCTCTACGCCAGTGGTGATCACCAGAATGTCGGCGCGGATCTCCTGCGCCAGCAGCGCAGTAGAGAGATCTTTATCAATCACTGCGTCCACGCTGTGATAATCCCCGTGCTCGCTACGGACTACCGGAATCCCGCCGCCGCCTGCGCCAATCACCACAAAACCTTGCTGAGTCAGCGTTTTGATAGCCTCTGCTTCAACAATACGTTTGGGTTCAGGGGAAGCCACAACCCGCCGGTAACCGCGCCCGGAATCCTCCACAAACCGCCAGCCCGGATTAACCCGCAGCAGCTCGTCACGCTGAGCTTCACTGAAGAATGCGCCGATAGGCTTGGTTGGATTCGCAAACCCAGGATCGTTCTTGTCGACTTCTACCTGCGTAACCACCGTCACCGCTTTCTGCTCACCGCGTCGCGCCAGACGGTTATTCAGCGCCTGTTGGATCAGGTAGCCAATACCGCCCTGAGTATCAGCGACGCAGTTTGCCAGCGGAGTGAGCGGCAAGCCTTCGCGTTCGTGCGCGATTTCAGCACGCCGTAGATCCAGCCCCACCTGCGGCCCGTTACCGTGTGTCAGCACAATGTTGTAGTCCGATGCCAACATCTCCAGCACCGTGTCCGCCACCGCTTTCACCGCTTCAGCCTGGTGCTCAATAGACTGGCTGGCGTTATCTTTGATAATGCTGTTGCCGCCAATGGCAACGACCACAAGTTCTTTCATCGTATTTTCTTCCGCTTGCAGGCGATTCAGGTTGTTTTCGTCGGTTCCTGCTCAGGCGCAGTAGCCGCTTCACGACTGTCGAGAATATGTTTGACGACGAACATGCCGCTCATCATCAGGTAGGCCACAACAAACATCATCGAGCTGCCTTCGGCAAAACCCACTGCCGGGGAGTGAATCACACCAAACAGCGACAGCAGTGCACCGAAGGCGGCGGCAATCGCCCCACGTAACGGCTTGTTCATGATGGCGAAGATAGCGACACAGCCCCACAGCATACTGGCCAGCGGCGCACCGCTTCCCAGATGCACCAGCCCGTCGTAGTACACGCCTTTACTGTGCAGCAGGTCACTGCCCAGTTTCCCCGCAGAGGTTCCGGCGGCCCCCATTACGCTGTTAACGATGGTCAACGCCCAGTTGGCAATCCACGGGAACAGACAAATGAAGATGACGGGAACCTCGACTTTGGGCGTTTCTCGCACCACCTGGTTGGCGGTCACCACGCCGATAAACACCAGAATCGGCACTATCGCGGTCATCGGAATAATGGCGAGCATAAACGCGCCCAGCCCAAACAGCGGTACCAGGAACATGGTGATACCAGATGCCAGGGTATAACCGATGCTGGCGCCCATTGCTTTCCAGCCCGCGTGCCCAACATACACAGTCACCGGGAACGGGTTACCCAACATGCAGCCAAGCATGGAGGCAAAACCGTTCGCCATCATAACTTTACGGGTGTTGTACTCATCGCCCGCGGCGTGCGCACTTTCAATGTTCTCGAGGTCAAAAATATAGTTCGCCAGACCCAGCGGAACTGCAGAAGCCAGATACGGCAGCGCATGCGGTAATCCTTGCAGGAAGCTGTCGACATGGATTTCTGGCGGGTTAAAGCCAAAAGACGACATCGAGGCTTTAATCGCTTCCGGGCTTTGCAGACCGGAGATCCATGCCAGGGCCGTACCGGCAATCAGCAGCAGCAAACCGGTCGGAATGCGGGCAAAAATCGGTTTCTTACCGAACCAGTTGATGAAAATCAGCAACAGGACGATGAAAGAAACGGTTGGCGCTTCAAACGCCTGCAGCATGGGGTTCATCGCCAACAGCAGCAGCCCCAGGCCGGATAAACAGGAGAGCAGTACCGTACGCGGGATCATCTTGCGGATGGTCTCGCCAAGGAAGGAGCCACCCACCAGGATCAACGCTTCCACAAAGCACCATACCAGTGCTATCTGGATGGCGAAGTTAGCATCTTTGGTTTGCTGATAAACCGGCATCAGCACCAGGAACGTCACGGTAAAGATTGACGGTGCGCTGGGACCGGACGGCAACGCCGTTACATCATTACGGCCGGTGTGTTTTGCCATCTGCAAACCAAACCAGGCGTAACAGATACTGGCCACCAGCACCGCCAGACCAAAGGCAGGCGCAATGCGGCCGTAAACTATTTCAGTCGGGATGCCGACAACAAAAATGAGCAGCCCCATCATTGTCAGCAGGTTAGTCAGGTTGTTGGTCATCAGCCCGAAGTAAGCCGCCCAGTCACCACGTTTCCATTCTAGTTTTATGCTGTTCATGGAATATCCTTTACAGGTTAAGCATCGTTTGCGATCGCGGAGATCGCCCAGCCCTGCAGGTAAGCAACGTTTTTCGCTTCGCTACCGTGGGGCTAACGGTGTTAGCCCCGGTTATTGTTATGAGCAGTAGCGGTCACGCCAGTTGAGGATCGCCTTTTCAAAACAGGCGAACGGCGGGTGTACAATTCCGGCACCGATCATGCCGATCCCGGCATCTTTATGCGCAATCGCGGTATTGATCACCGGCAGAATACCGGTACTACCTACGCGCGTAATATCGATAGCCGTTGGTACCCCCATAAAACCGAGCAACGGAATGGTGACGTTCGGGTTTTCACCCAACGTGATTTCACGCATCTGGCGAGAGAAGTCGACGGCTTCTTCAACCGTACCGCCCACCAGCGCCACGATGGCCGGTGCCGTCGCCATCGCGAAACCGCCAATACCGTAGGTTTCGGTAATCGCGCTATCGCCGATATCGCGCCCGGAATCTTCCGGCTTATAGCCCGCAAACATCGGGCCAATCACCTGCTGCGCCGGACCGGTAAACCATTGACCCGGTAAACCACTGATGCGCAAACCGAACTCAACACCGTTACGCGCCATCGTCGTCACCACGGTGCTGTATTCAATGCCGTGCGCAGCGTCCATCGCCGCTTTACACATCGCCATCCAGGTCGGGCCGGAGAAGTAATCACTGCTGAGGACAAACTCAAACACTTCCCGCTGTTGCTCAACCGGATAACCGGTCTGAATGATCCACGGCGTCAGCGCCTGAATCAGCAGTGCCGTCCCCGCATTGTTGCGGTTATGGCACTCATCGCCCATGTGCAACGCCTGCGCCAACATCAGACGCAGATCGATTTCACCTGCCAACTTCATGGCATCACGCAGCATTGGGCCCATCACATCGCGCATCCAGTTCAGACGATCGATAACGCTCTGATCGTTCGCCCCCATACGCAGGATCTTCGCCATCTGCTCGCTCATATTGGTATATGCGCGGTTGCCGTAGGTTTTGTTCTCAACGATGTGCATGAACATTGAGGCAGAGGTGACGCCCGCCATCGATCCCACACAGTCATGTTCGTGGCATGGGGAGAAGATAATTTCGCCAGAAGCCGCCAGTTCTGCGGCTTCATCCAGATCTTTTGCCAGTCCTTCAAATACCAGCGCCCCGGTGACTGCCCCTTTCATCGCACCGCACATTTTTTCCCAACGGATTGGCGGCCCGGCGTGCAGGATGGTGTTACGGGTCATGCCCGGCACCACGTTAATGGCCTGGTCATACCCCACCAGCACAGGATGTGACTGGATAATGCGTTCCAGCGCCAGCTGATTAGCGGCAGCAATTTTGTCTGCCAGCGGAGAATCGGCAATCTGATCCAGCGCCGCGACCACCTGCATGTTGCCCTGCCCTGGCGGAGTCCAGTCGAGTTGGGTCACCGGTACGTTCTGCTTTTTCAGGTCATCGCTGAACATCGCGATGCCAACGTTAATCACATTCAGCGGCTGGTTAAACAGTGTCTGGCTCATCAGGCTTCCTCCCCTTTACAGATAAATTCACGCGCCAGCAATCCGGTGTTGGTGCTACTGCTCGCCCAGATAACCCCGGCATCGGTCAGCATCTGGCACTGTTTTTCCAGTGACGGCGTATCCTGATCGGTTCCCAGCACATAGCCGAGGATCTCAAGCGGACGCCCCTCTGCCGCGGCGATCGCTTTGGCTTCAACGATCGCCTCGAGCATCACGCCAACCGGATCTTCGTGCGATCCAAAGCCGAGGACGAAGTCCATCACGATCACGCCAACTTCAGGATCGCGTGCTTCCTGCAACAGACGACTAATGCGGTTGGTGGGATCGATCATCGGGTGCGGTTTGCCATTGGTAAAATCGTCATCACCGAAATCGAGGAAGGTATGCGCCACGCTGCGGTTGAGATCTTTCAGGCGGAATGCCGGATCGGGGTGGATATTGCTGTACACTTCGGCGTGTTTTTCCATGGCGGCAAACATCGCCTCATCGCACAACGTGCCGCCACAGAACAAGCCACGGATGTACTTTTGCTGTGGAGTCAGACGGGCGCGAACCTCTTCAATCAGCGGCCAGTTGAGCGGATGCAGGTCCAGAGTCTCTTTTTTCACACCCGTCAGCAGTACCGCTTTCAGCGCAGCTTCTTTTGTGCCACGTGCGAACTGCAGCCCCGCTTCATCCGCAGGAGCGACATCACGTCCGAGGAAACAGACCACGACCGGTTTGCGGCAGGCGCGTGCGCGTTCCAGTACCTTACGGGCCACCGCAGGCGCAGGCGGTTTGGAGATCAGTGCAATGATTTCGGTTTGCGGATCGGCTTCCAACATGCCAATCGCGTCAAGCATCATCAGACCACCAATTTTCTCGCTCAGATCGCGTCCACCCGTGCCGATCAGTTGGGAAATACCGCCGCCAAACTCATGAATACGCACGCTCAGTTCCTGGCTACCGGTACCGGATGCCCCCACAATGCCAATGTTGCCGCGACGTACCGCATTACCAAAACACAGCGCCGCGCCGTTAATAATGGCGGTCCCGCAGTCTGGCCCCATCATCAACAGCCCTTTTTCGTGTGCCAGCTGCTTAAGTGCCAGTTCGTCCTCAAGAGAAACGTTGTCTGAGAACAGCATCACATTGAGGTTATTTTGCAGTGCCTGACGTGCCTCACGTGCGGCAAACAGACCGTTAACCGAGATAACCGCCAGGTTGCTGTCAGGTACGTGTTTTTTAGCACTGGCGAGCGTGGCGTAGCGCGCTTCATGCTGGCCGCCCTGCTCTTTATGCGTGAACAGATCTTCAATCGCCACCAGCGTCTGCTCGTTCGCCGCTTCACTCGCGCCTTTAATGACAATCATCAGATCGCCACTCTTCGCGTCTTCCAGCTCAGGCGTAAGCAAGCCAAGATTCTTCAACACACCCTTGTTCATTTCTGTCGCCATTGCCACGAACGCCTGCTCCACACCATCGAGCTTATTTGCGCGTGTTGAAATAGACATCAGTGAGACAGAATCAAAATACGTATTCTTTTTAACAACTATCCTGATCGACATAATTCCCTCCGGACCTGTGGCTCAGGGCGCAGGCATCCGCCATGCCGTATAGCATGTCGCAGCCAGAACTTGAGCCGATATTTTTAATATCAGTTATATATTGCGTAGAAACGTGTTGTTGCTCATTAATAATATGGTTCAGCAGTCGTGCGACACTTTCCCGATAGCGCTGATGAAAAGCCTCCTCCAGCGTAATTTTACTGAGTAATGTCGTATTATTTCCGTCACGCTGCAAGGCGGCTAAAAACTCTCTCCGATATTTTTCCAGCGGGTGTCCTGGAATAAATAAGATAGTACTTAGACCCACTAAATAATCATCGGATGATGGCGTCAGCCCAATACCCAGACCAATTAAACGGCTGACGGCAGCAGAGATATTTTCTCCTGTGTTCAGCGCCGTCATTAATGTCTGGCGACGCTGTAGTAATTCGCGGGTGATCTCCTGATAAAACGGGTTGTCACCCTGGTACAGAAATAATGTGTCATCGTTTTTAAGCTGTTGGCGGATATCCTCTTCCCAGCGCTGCCACCGAATAGCTGAGAACGCGGTTGCATCTGGCGTCCACTGCGGCATTCGCCACGGCAGGCACCCGGAAGTCTCTATCCACTTATCCTTACCAACGACAATCCCTGATTCGGTAAAACTGACCGGCTCACCGGGATGAAACAGGTCTTCACAATGCGTCAGCGCCAGCCGACAGCTATTGGGCGCGTTATCACAGCCTTCACTCAGTAACGTCAATAATCGCTGCTGCTCGGGTATGAACAGATTCACCGCGCGGGAAAAAACCTGTTCGACTCGCCCGGTACCCCGGAATGAAAGAAACGCGCCGTCAGCGGTTAGCGCCCGAACGCATCGCCGTGATGGCGTGGCGATAGCGGCGCTCCTCTGTCAGGCTCCGGCGGCAATCAGCAGCTCGGCGATTTCGTGATACCCCTTTTCCCTCGCCAGCTCTAGCGGGGTTTTACCGTATTTATCCGTCATGTGCGGGTTCGCGCCATGGTCGAGCAGCAGCTTGACGATCTCCTGCTGCTTCGCGCCACCGTCGTTGAGTACGATAGCTTCCAGCAGCGGCGTCCAGCCAACGAAATTAGTGTGGTTGACGTTAATATCGGTATGCAGCAGCAGCTCACGGACGATCTCAACATGACCTTTCTCACTGGCAGGCGTAATGCCGACACCGCCAAAACGGCTCAGGCGCTCAAGATCCGGGTTAGCCGGTAATACCGTGCGCAGCAGTGTTAAATCATTTGTCAGGCAGCTAATCAGAAATGGATTAAAACAGGTTTGATCTTGTTTATTAATATCAGCACCGGCAGCAATCAATAAAGAAACGCAGTCATAATGTTTATTCAGGCTGGCAATAATAATGGCAGTACGGCCCTGGCGGTTGGTGGCATTAATATCCACATTTTTTTCCAGACAGGATTTTAATCCTTCGGCGTTACCCTGTTCTGCCGCCAGCAGAAATTCAGTAATAAGTTCTTTCTCTGACATAATCACTCTCCTGCAGTTTTTTAGACTCTTCATATTTCCGATAACCTGAGAATAGCAACAGAGTTTAGAGAATGACATCCGCTTAAATTTCATTCATCGTAAGCGTGTCGATTGTTGAATCAAATTTAACAATGAGAGTAAAACGTGCTGTAGTGCAATCTTTCCCTTATGACTGAAGCCGTTTTAGCGATGAATCAGAGCCTGTGGATATCAGGCGGCATGCAGCACAAATAGCGGGTCTCAACTAAAATACAGAAGTGTGATTGCCTTCAAATCAAATGTAACTCTAGTGTTAAATTCTGTTCAAAACTGATTGCTCTCGATAAGGATTACAAATACATTCAACAATCATCGTATCGTGGACATCGCCGCATGGCCTGAGGGGAGAACGGATGAATTCAATTTTTACCGAGGAAAACCTGCTGGCCTTTACGATGGCAGCGCGCTATAGCAGTTTCAGCAAGGCCGCTGAGGAGCTTGGCTTAACAACGTCGGCCATCAGCTACACCATCAAACGCATGGAGATGGGACTCGATGTGGTGCTGTTTACCCGCAATACCCGCAGCATTGAGCTCACTGAGTCCGGTCGCTACTTCTTTCGCAAAGCAACCGACCTGCTGAATGACTTCCACGCCATCAAGCGCAGCATCGATACCATCGCCCAGGGGATTGAAGCCAGGGTGCGCATTTGCATTAACCAGCTGTTGTATACCCCACAGCACACTGCACGGCTGTTACAGGTGCTCAAAAAGCAGTTTCCGACCTGCCAGATAACCGTGACCACCGAGGTCTATAACGGCGTCTGGGACTCGATCATCAATAACCTGGCCAATATCGCTATTGGCGCGCCCGATACCCTGCTGGACGGCGGCGGGATTGATTACACCGAAATCGGTGCGATTCGCTGGTCGTTCGCTATCGCACCGGATCACCCACTGGCGTTTATGCCTGAGCCAATTTCAGAAAGTCAGTTGCGTCTGTACCCAAACATTATGGTGGAGGACACCGCGCACACCATCAACAAGAAGGTCGGCTGGTTGCTGCACGGGCAGGAGTCGATTCTGGTTCCTGATTTTAATACCAAGTGTCAGTGCCAGATTCTGGGTGAAGGCATCGGTTTTTTACCGGACTATATGGTACGCGAAGCGATGGAAAAGTCGCTGCTGGTCACGCGACAGATCCATAACCCTCGTCAGGATTCACGCATGCTGTTGGCAACCCAGCACGCGGCAACCGGTCGCGTAACGCAGTGGATTAAAAAAGAGTTTGGCCCACAAGGAGTACTGACGGGGATATATCAGGATCTGCTGCATCGGCAGTGATGTGCCGGATAAGACTATCCGGCGGAAATCAGTCTTCAGGCGCGAATATCGTCGTACTCGCGCGTTTTATCAAACTCATGTTTGGCAAACGGACACAGCGGGATCACTTTGCGGTTTTCGGCGCGCATTTTCTCCACCACCTTCGCCACCAGCAGTTTACCCACGCCCTGACCTTTCAGACTGGGGTCAACATCGGTATGCTCAATGATGCTCAGATGCTCGCCTGTCGGCACAAAAACAATCTCGGCGACCTGCTTGCCTTCAGCATCGTTAACATAAAACTTGTTATGGCCTGCAAGAATTTCCATGGTTCCCTCACTTATTTCTGGCGATATTTCAGCGCACCACTCGGACAGGTATCAATAACCCTGATAACCGTCGCAACATCGACTTCATCCGGGATGATCCACGGTTTACGCTTCAGGTTGAAAAGTTTTGCGCTTCCCCGAACGCAATTGCCCGAATGTTGGCACATCCCCGTGTTGAAATAGACATCGATCTTCTCGCCGGTATAGGCCCGGTAACCTGCATCCAGTAGTTCCTTATCCACGACATTGCCTCGCATTTTTTTATTGTCTGGGTCTAATCATAGACCCATGCGAGGCTGAAGGAAGCGGCTGAAAGCAGAAATATCACTCGGCCCTTGTGTGCAACGACGGCTGCGGCTCCATCGGCAAATACTCCAGCATCGCCGGTGTTGGCGGCGGCAGGCGATTATCGGCAATATCTCTGTCCACATCGATATGGCTGATCTCGCCATTCTCATGATGGTGAACCGTCAGCACCCTCGCTTTGTTCAGCTCTGTAACCAGCTCGCGGGTAATGCGTAAACTTTCAGCCAGCTCATGGTCTTCCAGACCCGGCCTGCGACTGCGTCGCTCCACCCGGAAACGATACTGGTTGTACTTCGCCCAACCTATTAGCACCAGTCCGTTGACCAGGGCGATAAGGATGTAAAACGTCACCGTATCCAGGGTCGTGAAAAAGGGGCGAACCCCCATATACGGTGAATGCGCCAGTGCGACGATCAGCCCTTTATAAATCAGGTATAAGAACCCAATCCAGGCAATAAGCGTCAACACGACGTCGATGAGGCGCGGCAGCAGACGCCGTTCGGTAAAAATCAGCGGTTGGTTCATGATTCAATCCTCCCGATACCGCGGTCAGGACTGACCCAGCGCGCCCTGCCGCGTTTGCGTTTGAGCATCACTTTGGGGAACGCCACCAGCGTGGTGAACAGACTCAGCATCCAGTACACCACCGGGAACCAGATGATCCAGAACAACGAGGCCCCAATCCCTTTTTCATAGCGCCGTTCAATCATCAGGCTCACCGCGAACTGCAACAGGCAGACCACGCCGAGGATAAGTCCAGTGAAGGCTGGCGGGAACAGATGCTGAACATACAGCGTGTCTGGCATTGGGAATAGCAGCCCTAACAAGAACAGCACGATACTAACCGCATAAGCAAATGCCCAGGCGGTAGAGAAACAGAACTCAAGGAACAGTGGCCACATACGGCGGAATTCCCACGACCACAAGCGGCGCATGTTAACGATAAACACCTCCGCACCACCTTGTGCCCAGCGCAGGCGCTGCTTCCACAGTCCTTTCAATGTTTCAGGCATCAGGATCCAGCACAGTGCGCGTGGCTCAAAGAATACCGACCAGTGGCGCAATTGCAGCTTCCAACTGATGTCGATATCTTCGGTGATCATGTCCGGGCTCCAGTAACCAACTTCAGCCAACGCCCGGCGACGAAACGCGGCAACGACACCTGAAACAGTAAATATCTGCCCGTAGACTCGCTGGGTACGCTTGATTAAGCCGATAATCGACGAGAACTCACCGACCTGTACACGGCCAATTAACGTCGAACGGGTGCGAATACGCGGGTTACCAGTCACCGCACCAACGCGCGGGAACTGGATAAGCGGAGCCACGATATAGGCGACCGCATCACGATCCAGTAACGCATCCCCATCGATGCAGACCAGGTAATCACTGCGCGCTGCTGCTGCACCGGTCTTAAGCGCCAGGGCTTTCCCCTGGTTTTCCGCTAAGTGAATCACTCGCAGGCTTGGGTACTCTGTTGCCAGCTGTTCCAGTACATCGTGCGTGTCATCTGTCGAACCATCATTGATGGCAATAACTTCAATATTCTTATATCGCTGAGCCAGTGCTGCCTCGATCGTCTCACGCGCGTTGATCCCTTCGTTAAAACACGGGATCAAAATCGAGACCAGCGGATTTCCCTCCAAAGTAGGCGGCGGCGTTTCATCTCCCCATTTCCAGTGACGCTCGCGGTAAAACCAGAAATAGACCCCGCCGCTTATCCACAATGCAGACATGAACAAGGGCCAGAAGAAGACAAAGTTCAACATCACTTCACCCGTGAAGACGACAGCCACGCCAAACGGCAGGCTGAACATCAGGCAAAGTATCAGGAAAGCAATTATGCGATCGGTCATTTTTGCGGGTACCAGTATGAGGAGAACGTCGAACGAATCTCTGACATCTCAGGTTTATCGCTGATGAAATCATCCGGGTAATAGCCGTAGTTGCCTGCGCCGCTTAACTTAAGCTGACGCATCCATTCGGCGAGTTGTTTACCACTGATTTCGGCCTGTTCCCCGGATTTACGCCAGTCGCGTGCCTGCAGTTCAAACACGGTTTTATCCAGCGCGCCGGGAGTCTGTGCAACAGCATTCACCAGTCGGTCGAGCCAGGCGTTAGCATCATTAGCCGGAATTTTTTCCATGAATGGCATCGCCATGGGGGCTGTCCAGTCATAGGTATTCAGGAAGTCATTCAGGTTTTGTGCAAACCAGGCTTCACTTTCAGGTTCCAGTACCGGCATAGCATAGATATTACGGGCGGTTTGCACCTGCGGACCGCGAATATTGCGTACCGATTGCGTCAACTGCTTAGTGAAGTCGATCAGCATCTTACTTTTCAGGCGAGTCCAGCGCTCAAACGCCTGAGGGTTATTACGGATTTGCTCGATGCTTCCCGGAAGTCCTGCGGCACGGTAGGCGGCTAACGCCTCCGGCGACGCATCTTCAAAATCCGTCAGGAAGGCATCATCATGGAACAAGATACCTTTGAAGCTGGCGTGCTTCGCCAGGTCTTCATAGATCTCGGTAATGCGTTTACGCGCTTCGCTATCCCACGGAGAAAGACGCACATACTGTTCACGATCGATAGCCGTACGTCCGGTTTTTGGATCCCATGCCGTTACACGCGGAATTGAGGCATCCAGATCGAAAGCCAGTACCGGCATCCAGGCGTACACGGTAACCCCGGCACGGGTTTGTAACTGCCAGGAAATATAGTTAAACAGATCGGCGCGCATCGGCAGCCAGCGGTTAGGGAAATAGACCTCGCGAATATTCCCGTCGCCCTGCGGATCGGCATATGCCTGCAGGAAGACATGAGAGATACGCATGTCATAGACACGCTGAATCAGCTTATCGATGTTTCTCTTCTGTTGGGCGGGGTCTTTGTCGTAGACGTAATCCAGATCGACATGCATCACGCGCATCGTCTGCGGTTCGCGCACCTGAGCAACCTGGCTGGCAAAACGCTTGAGCGATGGGTTATCAGAAATCAGTACGCGCGGGATGTCATCAAGGAATGCCGCATTCGCCAGCCCTTCATTGAGCGTAAACGCCATCTTATAACCTTGCTCTTTGGCCAGGTTTAAGGTCGTCCCACTGGCGGCACCGTATGGCCAGACCCAGGCACGTGGCGATTTCCCCGTTACCGCTTTAATTTTATTGGTGATCAAAGAGATATCGGTATTAATACGGCGATAGTATTGCTCGTCCGTTTCGTAAGTGCCGGTTTTCTTATCGTAAAGGCGGTTTGCCACAGCAGGTTCTTTACTTCCCTGCGGGTTCGCCTCTGCACCGAAATGCGAGTTCCAGGTATGCGCGCCGATTTCCACCAACGGCGATTTGCCCATTTCCTCGACCATCTTCCAGGTGGCGAATTTGTCGCGCGCCGTCATCAGGCCACCAAAATCGACTTTTTTGTCCGCAGGGGCATCCACCCAGCTTCCAACCGGTGCCCAAAGGGCTGGCCAGTTGTAAGCTTTCAGCAGCGGCCAGACGCGGGTATAGAAACTGCTATACCCGTCATCAAAGGTGAGCAGAACCGCTTTTTCCGGCAGCACGATTTTACCGTCATGAGCATCCAGAATTTGCTGGACGCTGATCGGGTTATAGCCATTATCACGCAGCCAGGCTATTTGATCGCTCAACGCACTGGTACGCACAGAGAGGTAGCGCTGATCGGCTGCATCATCCTCTACATCGTGATAGCCGAGAACCAAAAAACTATTTTTTGGCCACGGGTGATCGGCCGTCAGCGGCGTTCTCTCATCAGGAGGAACATAGCGAGGCGTCGTATTGTGCGCACTGCTGCACGCGGTAATCATCAACCAGCCAGCGATGAGTGCGCTAAGCCATAGGCATCTTTTCAGCATGAACAATCCTTAAAACCTGACATTCAAATCGAAAGCGAGGGAGATATTCCGCTCACGTTTACCGTCGTAGGGGCGTTTATCCCACACCAGCATCACCCCGCCATCTACGACGTTGTTCCATTTAAGCCGTTGACCGTAACCCAACTGGACGATGGCCCCTGCGTCTTCACCTTGTTGCCAGTAGCCGCCCACGCCAGCCACTCCCTGCTGTGTCCACACGGTGTCATAGTGTCGGTAAAGAACCTGCTCCGCGGTCAAGCCGGGTACCACGGAGAAATCACTTTTGGGGTTGTAATACGGCACATTCTCTTTGGTGTTGGTGCTACCGCCGATTCCCGGGGTAAAGTCCAGCGTGAAACGCGGTGTTGTCCACATACGCTCTTTTCCGCTAAGCCCGTATTCGATACGATCGTTACCATCCGAGAAATGTGAAGCGGCAAACGACAATTGATACTCTCGCCGTTCGTTTTGGTACCAGCGGACATACATATCGCCGCCGTTGGCATATACGCCGCTACGCAGCGCACGCAGTGGCGTATTGCGGGAAAGACGCTCTGCTGACCCCCCCACACGCCAGTTATCATTGAAGTCATGCCAGGCTGAAAGACGGCCCCCCAGTTTCTGCCCGTCGCCATAATTACGGCCAGACAGTTCCATTTCGGCCCAGTAATCACGTGAAGTCCATTCAGCACCAGCCGCCAGATCGCGGCTGATGCCTTTTCCTTCTTCAAACTCGCCGGTGGCAAAGTTGAAACCGGTAAACAGTCGCCAATTGTCATTAATCGGCGGGCTGTAAATCGCAGTATTAATGTTGAAGTCATTCTTACCGCTGACCGGACTATCGGAGGAGATCCCCTGCGTACCGCTGATACGCACTTCCGACATTTTATGCACATCACGGATCCGTGCCAGGCGCAGCGTCGCTTCGTCATCCGGGCTACGGGCGATGACATCATCGGTCAGCTCGTCGGCCTGTTTCCACTCCTGAAGATCCAGCGCCACATAGGCCTGCTGACGCTCCAGCTCCAGGTTGCTGGGCTCGATCACTTCCGCAAGCTTTAGCTCTTTTTCCGCCGCATGTGGCAATCCACGGGCTTCCAAAACGGAGGCATAGGTTATGCGCAGCCCCTGGTTACCTGAACCTGTTCGTGCCAGATGTTCTGAGAGTTTTTCTGCCTCTGGCAGTTCATTGGCAGCAAGATGATATTGCGTCAGCAGCGTCTGCCCGAGCAGCCAGTTATCGTTAGGCTGTGGCGTTGGCGAGCCATAGATACGACGCAGATACGGGCTCTCTTTGATCAAGTCATCGACTTGTTTTTTAGCGGCAGCAAAATTTTCATTATCAATATGCGCATAGAACAGATCCTGTTGATCTTCAGGACTGAGCGGCGTCACAGGGATAGGTCCGTTCGGATAATAGATGCTCGCCAGCATTGCTTCGGTCTTTTCCGGCTGACGTTCGCTAAGCCACGCCGAAGCCACCCAACGTTTGGCATAGTTGGGCACTTCACCGTCCGCGGAGAGAGATTCGTATTCCTGAATCACGTCGGCAGTACGCTTACGCACCAGCAGGGCGCCCATGCGATCAATTCTCGCCCGGCGCACATCACCCTGGGCTGCGGGATCATCTTTCCAGGCTGCCAGCAACTGGTCATAGCGGGCAAGCGCTTTATCCGCCACGAGAAAACGCTCATCTTCATTTCGTGCAGAGGTATAAGAAGCGCGCACCTTTTCGGCTGCAGCATCAAGCGCCAGACGCCGCTTAACGGGGTCAGATGTCGGAACCTCTTCCGTCAGTTCCAACGCAGGTTCAGCGACACGGTTGGCTGACAGCGCTGACAACAGCGTGGATTTCGCATTTTTGTTACCCGGATCGACTTCATCCGCCTGGCTGGCGACTAACAGCGCATCCCAGTTTTTCCCCTGTGAATGATACACATAGGCAAGCAGTGCATCAGAGTCAGCCCCCGGATGCGCGCGTGCCCATTTATTTGCTTCAGTCAGGGCCTGCTGATTGTAACGTGCATCCGCCAGCGTCATGATCCAGCCGGTACGTACATCGGCGTTCTCAGGCTCTTCCTGTACAACGCTCTCCCAGAGCGCTAATGATTCATTCCAGCTCTTCTGATTGCGATACGCACGCGCAGCGGCCACTTTACCGCGTGCAGGCACATCCATCTGCCCACGATACCGCTGCCAGATATCAATGGTTGCTTTATCGTTGTTATCAACCCAACCAGATACTTGCAGCCAGTCAGCCACCTGATTTGGCGTTAACGCACTTTTCTTTCCCTGCTCCTCAAGGTAGCGCAATAACGGTGTGCTATTACCACCTCGCCCTTCAATAATCAACGCATCATAATCTGATACTGCTGCAGAGGCTTGCATTGGGAAAAGAACGCTTGCCGTAAATAAACAGGTTACTGACTTAAAGCGTTTAATAAAGTTGGCATGTCGACGCATACTGAACATATCTGCCCTTATATCTTACATCACAGTAAAAATAAGCGTTTTCAATAAGTTACAGTCATTCCCTGACGGTTGCCGACCATGTAAAGTGCACTGCCGCTTATTTCGTAATATGACTAAAAATCATTTAATTCTTTCGTCTTATTGACTCTCTATGACTCATCCACACGTCGTTGGGAGGCAGGCGAAAGCTCAGGAATTTTATCACTCAGTGTGGGGTCTTGCTATGTTATAAGAAAACTCTTAGGCAAAAAAAGTATTTTAAACCAAATTATCCTAATACTCTTGGGATCGAATACTGGATTTAGATTAAGTTTCCGTGACGAAACCACGTAACGATGATAACTATTATCAGCAAATATAGAAACACCAGGTAACTGTTTGCCTGATAAGCATTTTGAGAATTGACAGGAAAAACCTGATAATTAACAGTAACTGATAACACTATAAATAACATCAGTTAATTTTAAACGGCTAAGTTTCAGGGTGAAACGAGCAACACAAAACCAGGTAAAAAGAATTAGATAAAGATATAACAAAATGAAATTAAAGGATTTTATTAACAGTAAGTTTATCCACTACCAAAAATGGCATTGTGGAATCCCCCAATGAACCACCGCAGGTAATTGTTAATTTCACTATGCCCAAGTGTATTTATCATTCCACAAAACTGTGCTTATCTATTTGTTAAATTATTGGCGATATCAACGACAATCAATTTTTACCCTTACAAAATATAAGCCTAATGCTATTGAATGATGTCCATTGAACCATAAGCGTTTGCGCTTACCCTTTGCGCATTCTTTCAGGTAATCTGGCAAAAGACGCCAACGGGAGCTGGTCAATGAAAATCGTTAACGCAGAAGAAAAGCACATCCCCGCTATCCATACTATCTACGCACATCATGTTCTTCACGGAACTGCCAGCTTTGAGACTGACCCGCCAGATACTCGCGAAATGCTTGTTCGCCTGACTAAGATCCGCGAGCTGGGGTTGCCGTGGGTTGTGGCCCTGCAGGACGAAAAAGTCATCGGTTACTGTTATCTCACCCGCTACCGTGAGCGCTATGCCTACCGCTATACGCTCGAAGATTCGATTTATATTGATCCGGCAGCACAACGTCAGGGTGCGGGCAAAGCGCTACTACACCATGTCATTACATGGGCAGAAACACACGGCTACCGACAGATGATTGCCATCGTCGGCGACAGCAATAATCAGGGATCGCTGAAAGTCCACCAGCAGGTCGGATTTACCGAGGTCGGCACGCTAAAGAATATTGGCTTCAAGCATGGTCGCTGGCTCGATACCGTATTGCTACAACGTAATCTGGGTGAAGGTAACAGCACACTGCCGCCCGATGCTGGCGTGATACTCTGAGGGAAAACGGAGGGGGGGAAGACCCCCTTAATACTAATTAAGGCCGTTTGCCTGCTTTACCTACCAGCTACTCGCCATCTTCCTTTGCGAAAGCACTTTTTGCGCATCCGGGAGGATTTCCTGCACCTCATCAGGCTCACCGCATCTGCGGGGCGTTTTGGAACATAAAGAATATCTCATTCAAGGATAACCAGTTATCGCAGGTAAATTTATTTTTATAAGCGTTATCAGAGATTGAGTGGTTAATATTAAATCTAATATACTCTTATAATTCTAAAGTGATGCAGGGGGATTATTCAATAGCGAATAATCCCCCTGCACCCCCTATCGTTCTATAAATGGGACACTGCTTCCCACTTTTCAATCTGGACGGGTTATAACACATGAATTATAAATGCATCTGTTTTCTATCTCTGAGGTTACACCATGAACAAGAACATATTTATCGCAGTATGCGCATTAGGTTTTGTGAATATTGCACATGCCGAAGTATATAAATTAGATAGTACGCATACGAATGCGACATTTAATATCGACCATTTTCAGACATCAACCAACCATGGTGGCTTTTACTCCATCAGCGGAGAAGTGAAATATCTTCCAGAGAAACAGCAAGGTGAACTGCAGGTAACCATTCCTGTAAAGTCTCTAAATACCGGTCTGGAAGCATTTGACAAGCATATCCGTAGCAGCGATATACTCGATGCAGAAAAATATCCGGATATTGTATTCAAATCAACAAAATGGAACTTCTCTGAGGGCAAACCTACCTCCATTGAAGGGATGTTGACGATGAAGGGGGTTACTAAACCTGTCACGTTAACGACGACAAAATTCGGCTGCTATATGAGTCCGGTTTTCAACGCTCAGGTCTGCGGTGGTGATTTCTCTGCAAAAATTGATCGTACCCAATGGGGGGTTGATTATCTCGTCAACATAGGAATGAGCAAAACAGTTGATATTAACATTCAGGCTGAAGCAATACGCCAATAACAAGGAAGTAAGAATGAAAGTGAATAAAACAGTTCTGGCCATAGCCTCTGTGGCTATGATGATGTCATCGGGTCTGGCGCAGGCCGAAGCATATAAAGCCAGCACCGAAGAGCACCCCATTAAAATGGTTAACATTGACTCTCTTGAAAATCAAGTAAAAGCCAGAATGGAAAAGGGAGCATTTGGTTATATTCGTGGAGGCGCGGAAGATGAAAATAATCTGCGCAGCAATACCGAGAGCTTTGATAAGAAATTTATCGTTCCACGAGTATTGCAAGGTATTGAATTAAAAAATATCAATCTTTCAACCAGCTTGCTGGGCATTCCGCTAAAAACACCAATTATCCAGGCGCCAATGGCAGCCCAGGGTCTGGCGCACGAAACCGGTGAACTCGCCACAGCCAGGGGGATGGCCCAGGTTGGTTCAATTTTCTCTTTAAGCACCTACGGAAATAAAACCATTGAGGACGTTTCCAGAGCATCAGGGGGAAATCCGTTCTTCTTCCAGCTCTATATGAGTAAAAAT
>NZ_JANEWM010000057.1:0-28748 GCF_028069825.1 Citrobacter sp. Igbk 14 | reverse complement strand
TTATTCCTCTGACACGCCGCGTTATTGCGCTTTTTTATCTATCCTTTCAGTCAATATTCCTAAAACTTTTCAATAATTTCTAATTAGCACCAGTGCGGAACCCCAGGCGTTTATTTATTGAACGACGTGCGCATGTGAGGAAAATATGTCATCACCAAATGAGAAGAATAATCGTTATCTTTTGACTGACTGGAAGCCAGAAAATCCCGCTTTTTGGGAAAATAAAGGCAAACACATTGCGCGAAGAAACCTCTGGATATCAGTGAGTTGCTTACTACTCGCATTCTGCGTCTGGATGTTATTTAGTGCGGTTGCGGTAAACTTAAATAAAATTGGTTTTAATTTCACCACCGATCAACTCTTTTTATTAACGGCATTACCCTCTCTGTCTGGCGCAATATTACGCGTCCCCTACTCCTTTATGGTACCTATATTTGGCGGCCGCCGTTGGACCGTTTTTAGTACGATAATCCTGGTTATTCCCTGTGTATGGCTCGGTTTCGCTGTGCAAAATACCGCTACTCCTTTCGGTGTATTTATCATCATTGCGCTGATGTGTGGATTTGCCGGCGCCAATTTTGCTTCCAGTATGGGGAATATCAGTTTCTTCTTCCCGAAAGCGAAGCAAGGTAGTGCGCTGGGCGTGAATGGCGGTCTCGGTAACCTTGGTGTCAGCGTGATGCAGTTAATCGCGCCGTTAGTCATTTTCCTACCCCTATTCACCTTTTTAGGGGTACAAGGCGTACCGCAGCCTGATGGTTCGTTATTGTCACTGGCAAACGCCGCATGGATTTGGGTTCCGCTGCTGCTGCTCTCAACGCTGGCTGCGGGCGTGGGAATGAATGACATCGCCAGTTCCAAGGCCTCAATCGCCTCTCAGTTACCGGTCCTTAAACGCTTTCATCTGTGGCTGCTAAGCCTGTTGTACCTTGCCACTTTCGGTTCGTTTATCGGCTTTTCAGCCGGTTTTGCCATGCTAGCGAAAACCCAGTTCCCCGACGTTAATATTCTGCAACTGGCGTTCTTTGGGCCGTTTATCGGCGCACTGGCACGCTCGGCGGGCGGCGTTATCTCTGACAAGTTCGGCGGAGTACGGGTCACATTAATCAACTTCATCTTTATGGCGCTGTTTAGTGCGCTGCTGTTTCTTACCCTCCCCGGCTCAGGAGAAGGAAATTTTGTTGCCTTCTATCTGGTGTTCATGGGCTTGTTCCTGACCGCGGGACTGGGCAGCGGTTCAACCTTCCAGATGATTGCAGTGATCTTTCGCAAAATCACCATCTACCGCGTGAAGCTGCAGGGTGGAACGGAAGAACAGGCCCAGCGTGAAGCGGTGACCGATACCGCAGCGGCACTGGGTTTTATCTCCGCCATCGGCGCCGTGGGGGGGTTCTTCATTCCAAAAGCCTTTGGCTCTTCTCTGGCGCTGACCGGTTCGCCGGTAGGGGCAATGAAAATCTTTTTAGTGTTTTACATCGTCTGCGTGCTGGTGACCTGGTTGGTCTATGGCCGCAAATCGCAAAAAAAATAACAACTATTTGGCCTGCAGATCGTAGGCAGCGTCCATTAGGAGCAGGAGAAATGTCATGAGTAAACTGTTGGATCGCTTTCGCTACTTTAAACAAAAGGGCGAGACGTTTGCCGAGGGGCATGGGCAAGTGATGCACACCAACCGGGACTGGGAAGACAGCTATCGTCAACGCTGGCAGTTCGACAAAATTGTGCGGTCTACCCACGGCGTGAACTGTACCGGCTCATGCAGCTGGAAAATCTACGTCAAAAACGGGCTTGTGACCTGGGAAACACAACAAACTGACTACCCGCGAACCCGCCCTGACCTGCCCAACCATGAGCCACGCGGCTGCCCACGCGGTGCCAGCTATTCCTGGTATCTCTACAGCGCTAACCGACTAAAATACCCGCTGGTACGTAAACGTCTGATCGAACTGTGGCGTGACGCCCTGAGCCGCGAGTCCGATCCGGTGCTGGCCTGGGAATCTATTATGAACGACCCGCAGAAGTGCCAGAGCTACAAACAGGTGCGCGGGCGCGGCGGGTTTATTCGTTCCAACTGGAAAGAGCTAAACCAACTGATTGCCGCCGCCAACGTCTGGACGGTAAAAACCTATGGCCCGGACCGGGTTGCCGGATTCTCACCCATTCCCGCCATGTCGATGGTATCCTACGCGGCGGGTACGCGTTACCTCTCGCTGCTAGGTGGAACCTGCCTGAGCTTCTATGACTGGTACTGCGATTTACCGCCGGCATCACCCATGACCTGGGGTGAGCAGACCGACGTTCCGGAGTCAGCCGACTGGTATAACTCCAGCTATATCATTGCCTGGGGCTCAAACGTCCCACAAACCCGTACGCCAGACGCCCACTTCTTTACGGAAGTGCGTTACAAAGGCACCAAGACAATTGCCATTACGCCGGACTACTCGGAGGTCGCCAAGTTATGCGACCAGTGGCTGGCACCGAAACAAGGGACCGACAGCGCACTGGCCATGGCCATGGGGCACGTGATCCTCAAAGAATTCCACCTCGACAAACCCAGCGATTACTTCCTCAATTACTGCCGCCGCTACACCGATATGCCCATGCTGGTCCTGCTGGATGGCCGCGAAGATGGCAGTTTTGTCCCTGGTCGAATGATGCGTGCTTCAGACCTGATAGATGGTCTGGGTGAAACCAACAACCCGGAGTGGAAAACCGTAGCGTTTAACAGCAACGGTGAACTGGTCGTGCCGAACGGTTCGATTGGCTTTCGTTGGGGTGAAAAAGGGAAATGGAACCTGGAGCCGCTGGCGGCTGGCGCGGAAACGGAACTGTCGTTGTCATTGCTCGGACAGCACGATAACGTGGCCGGTGTCGCTTTCCCTTACTTTGGCGGCAATGAAAACCCACATTTTCGCAGCGTGAAGCAGGAACCGGTACTGATTCGACAATTGCCGGTAAAACGTCTCACCCTCGCGGATGGCAGCGTTTGCCCGGTGGTCAGCGTCTATGATCTGGTACTGGCAAATTATGGTCTGGACCGTGGACTGGATGATATCCATAGCGCGAAAGATTACACCGAAGTTAAAGCCTACACACCGGCCTGGGGCGAACAAATTACGGGTGTTCCGAGCCGTCATATCGAACAAATCGCCCGTGAGTTTGCCGATACCGCACACAAAACCCACGGTCGCTCGATGATCATCCTCGGTGCGGGTGTGAACCACTGGTACCACATGGACATGAACTATCGAGGGATGATCAACATCCTGGTGTTCTGTGGCTGTGTCGGACAAAGCGGCGGTGGCTGGGCACACTATGTGGGTCAGGAGAAACTGCGCACGCAAACCGGCTGGTTGCCATTGGCCTTTGCGCTGGACTGGAACCGTCCACCGCGCCAGATGAACAGTACCTCGTTTTTCTACAACCACTCCAGCCAGTGGCGTTATGAGAAAGTCACCGCGCAGGAGCTGCTCTCTCCGTTGGCCGATGCCTCGAAGTTCACCGGACATCTGATCGACTTCAACGTCCGCGCCGAGCGGATGGGCTGGCTACCGTCTGCTCCACAACTCAACCTTAACCCACTCACGGTAAAAGCAAAGGCACAACAAGCCGGATTATCCCCTGCTGAATATACCGCGCAGGCACTGAAATCCGGTGATATCCGCTTTGCCTGCGAACAACCTGACAGCGGCAAAAACCATCCACGTAACCTGTTCGTCTGGCGTTCTAACCTGTTGGGCTCTTCCGGTAAAGGGCATGAATACATGCTCAAATATCTGCTGGGTACTGAAAGCGGGATTCAGGGTGAAGCGCTTGGCGAAACCGATGGCATTAAACCGGAGGAAGTGGAATGGCAGTCGGCGGCGATTGAAGGCAAGCTCGACCTGTTGGTGACGCTCGACTTCCGCATGTCCAGCACCTGTCTGTTCTCCGATATCGTGTTACCTACCGCCACCTGGTATGAAAAAGACGATATGAATACCTCGGATATGCATCCGTTTATTCACCCGCTGTCGGCTGCAGTCGATCCTGCCTGGGAGTCAAAAAGCGACTGGGAAATTTATAAAGGCATCGCCAAGGTGTTTTCTGAGGTGTGTGTCGGCCATCTGGGACAAGAAACCGATGTGGTACTGCAACCGCTGCAGCACGACTCCCCAGCTGAACTGGCGCAGCCGTTTGATATCCAGGACTGGCGTAAAGGCGAATGCGACCTTATTCCGGGTAAGACCGCGCCCAATATCGCCGTTGTGGAGCGTGATTATCCCGCCACTTACGAACGCTTCACCTCGCTCGGGCCGTTGATGGACAAGCTCGGCAACGGTGGGAAAGGTATTGCGTGGAATACCCAGGCAGAGGTCGATTTCCTCGGCAAGTTGAATTACACCAAGCGCGAAGGTCCGGCGAAAGGCCGCCCGCTGATCGACACCGCGCTGGATGCCTCGGAAGTGATCCTCGCACTGGCGCCGGAAACCAACGGTCAGGTGGCGGTGAAGGCGTGGGAAGCGCTGGGGGCAATGACCGGTCGGGACCATACGCATCTGGCGCAGAACAAAGAAGACGAAAAGATTCGTTTTCGCGACATTCAGGCGCAGCCGCGCAAAATCATCTCCAGCCCGACCTGGTCGGGTCTTGAAAGCGAGCACGTCTCCTATAACGCCGGTTATACCAACGTGCATGAGCTGATCCCATGGCGCACCCTGTCGGGTCGTCAGCAACTGTATCAGGATCACGCGTGGATGCGCGCCTTCGGGGAAAGTCTGGTGGCGTATCGTCCACCCATTGATACCCGTAGCGTCAGCGAAATGCGTGAGATACCGCCAAACGGCTTCCCGGAGAAAGCACTCAACTTCCTGACGCCGCACCAGAAATGGGGCATCCACTCTACCTACAGTGAAAACCTGCTGATGCTGACGCTGTCGCGTGGCGGGCCGATTGTCTGGATCAGTGAAACTGATGCTAAGGAGTTAGGTATTGAAGACAACGACTGGATCGAAGCTTTCAATGCAAACGGAGCACTAACCGCACGCGCGGTGGTCAGCCAGCGTGTACCGCCAGGCATGACCATGATGTACCACGCACAGGAGCGAATCATGAATATACCCGGCTCCGAAGTCACCGGAATGCGCGGTGGTATTCATAACTCCGTCACCCGTGTGTGTCCTAAACCGACCCACATGATTGGCGGCTATGCGCAGTTGGCGTACAGCTTCAACTATTACGGAACAGTCGGCTCTAACCGCGATGAGTTCATCATGATTAGGAAAATGAAAAATATTAACTGGCTGGATGATGAAGGTCGCGATCAGGTACAGGAGGCGAAAAAATGAAAATACGCTCACAGGTAGGCATGGTTCTGAATCTGGATAAGTGCATCGGCTGCCACACCTGCTCCGTCACCTGTAAAAACGTCTGGACCGGGCGTGAAGGGATGGAATATGCGTGGTTTAACAACGTCGAGACAAAACCCGGCATTGGTTACCCGAAAAACTGGGAGGACCAGGAAGAGTGGCAAGGCGGCTGGGTGCGCGATGTTAACGGTAAGATCAGACCGCGCCTGGGCGGCAAGATGGGGGTCATCACCAAAATTTTCGCCAACCCTGTCATTCCGCAAATCGATGATTATTACGAGCCGTTTACCTACGATTACCAGCACTTGCACAGTGCGCCGGAAGGCAAAAATCAGCCCACTGCCCGCCCGCGCTCGCTGATTGATGGTAAACGGATGGACAAAATTATCTGGGGTCCAAACTGGGAAGAATTGCTGGGTGGTGAATTCTCAAAACGTGCCCGTGACCGTAACTTCGAGAAGATGCAAAAGGAGATGTACGGTCAGTTTGAAAACACCTTCATGATGTATTTGCCACGCCTGTGCGAACACTGCCTGAACCCAAGCTGTGTCGCCACCTGCCCGAGCGGCGCCATCTACAAACGTGAAGAAGATGGCATCGTGCTGATCGACCAGGATAAGTGCCGTGGTTGGCGTTTGTGCATCAGCGGTTGTCCGTATAAGAAAATCTACTTTAACTGGAAGAGCGGCAAGTCAGAAAAATGCATCTTCTGCTATCCACGTATTGAATCCGGCCAACCTACCGTGTGTTCCGAAACCTGCGTCGGACGTATTCGCTATCTTGGCGTGCTGCTGTACGACGCCGATCGCATCGAGGAAGCGGCCAGCACCGAACATGAAACCGACCTTTATGAGCGTCAGTGCGATGTGTTCCTTAACCCGCACGATCCGGCCGTCATTGAAGAAGCGCTGAAACAGGGTATTCCGCACAACGTAATTGAGGCGGCTCAGCGTTCACCGGTTTACAAAATGGCGATGGACTGGAAGTTGGCACTGCCGCTGCACCCGGAGTATCGCACCCTGCCGATGGTCTGGTATGTGCCGCCGTTGTCACCGATTCAGTCTTACGCTGATGCCGGTGGTCTGCCGCACAATGGCAACATTCTGCCCGCGGTTGAGTCACTGCGAATCCCGGTCCAGTACCTCGCCAACATGCTCAGTGCAGGTGATACCGGTCCGGTACTGCGCGCCCTGAAACGCATGATGGCGATGCGTCACTACATGCGCTCGCAAACCGTGGAAGGCGTAACCGATACCCGTGCAGTTGAGGAAGTGGGCTTAACCGTTGAACAGGTTGAGGAGATGTACCGCTATTTGGCCATTGCCAACTACGAAGACCGCTTCGTGATCCCAACCAGCCATCGTGAAATGGCGCGTGACGCTTTCCCGGAGAAAAACGGTTGCGGCTTCACCTTCGGCGACGGCTGTCACGGCTCGGATACCAAGTTCAATCTGTTTAACAGTAGCCGCATTGACGCTATCGATATCACCGAAGTACGCGATAAAGCGGAGGGTCAATAATGCAAATCCTCAAGGTTATCGGTCTGCTGATGGAATACCCGGACGCGTTGCTCTGGGAGTGCAAAGATGACGCCTTCGCGCTGGTCGCCAGCGATGCGCCCATGCTAAGCGGGTTTACCCACGAACTGCTCAATGCCCCGTTACTGGATAAGCAAGCCGAATGGTGTGAAGTATTTGACCGTGGACGCGCCACCTCACTGCTGCTGTTCGAGCATGTGCATGCCGAATCCCGCGACCGCGGTCAGGCGATGGTCGACCTGCTGGCCCAGTACGAAAAAGTTGGGCTACAGCTTGACTGTCGCGAACTGCCGGATCACCTGCCGCTGTATCTGGAATATTTAAGCGTGCTGCCTGAAGCAGAAGCCAAAGAGGGATTGCAGAACGTTGCACCGATACTGGCGCTGCTCGGCGGTCGGTTAAAACAGCGCGATACCCCCTGGTATCAACTGTTTGACGCCCTGCTGTTGCTTGCCGGAAGCCCTCTATCAAGTGACAGTGTCACGAAGCAGGTTGGTGCTGAAACCCGCGATGATACCCGTCAGGCACTGGATGCCGTCTGGGAAGAGGAACAGGTGAAATTTATTGAGGATAATGCGACTGCCTGTGACAGTTCACCGTTACAAAACTATCAACGACGCTTTAGCCAGGACGTGGCACCACAATATGTCGACGTCAGCGCGGGAGGCCCGAAATGATACAGTATCTGAACGTCTTTTTTTACGACATCTACCCGTATCTGTGCGGCACGGTGTTTATCCTCGGGAGTTGGTTACGCTACGACTACGGACAGTACACCTGGCGTGCCTCCTCCAGCCAGATGCTGGATAAACGCGGTATGGTGCTATGGTCAAACTTGTTCCATATCGGCATTTTGGGGATCTTCTTTGGACACCTGTTTGGCATGTTAACCCCACACTGGATGTATGCCTGGTTCCTGCCAGTTGCCGTGAAACAACAGATGGCGATGATTGCCGGCGGTCTGTGTGGCGTATTGACGCTGGTAGGCGGCGCGGGTCTGCTGGTGCGCCGTCTGACGAACTCGCGTATTCGCGCAACGTCCTCCACTGCAGATATCCTGATCCTGTGTATCCTGTTGATTCAGTGTATCCTCGGCCTGACCACTATCCCGTTTTCGGCACAACATCCGGACGGCAGTGAAATGCTGAAACTGGTGGGCTGGGCGCAGTCGGTCGTCACCTTCCAGGGCGGTGCGTCTGCGCATCTGGATGGCGTGGCGTTAATCTTCCGGGTACACCTGGTGCTGGGGATGACGATTTTCCTGCTGTTCCCGTTCACTCGTCTGGTTCACGTCTGGAGCGCACCGGTTGAGTATTTCACCCGCCGTTACCAGATAGTACGTTCTCGCCGATAATTTTCTCTGCTGTCCGGTAGCGCGTGCACTTACCGGGCAGCATCGCTATCCCACTTTTTGTACGTTATGATGCTTCTCCATTCCAGGAGAACGCCAATGAAACCACAGGTTTACCACGTTGATGCCTTTACCTCAGAACCCTTTCGCGGCAATTCAGCGGGAGTTGTGCTGCATGCGGATGGGTTGAGTGACGCCCAGATGCAGCTGATAGCACGTGAGCTGCGCCATTCGGAAACGGCTTTTCTACTGACCAGTGACGACAGCGATGTGCGTATTCGCTACTTCACGCCAACGGTCGAAGTGCCCATCTGTGGGCATGCTACCGTCGCCGCGCATTATGTTCGCGCCAACGTGCTGGGGCTGGGTGATACGACCGTCTGGCAAACGTCACTTGCCGGTAGGCACCGGGTCGACGTACATACGCACGGCGCTGACTACCGCATCAGCCTGGAGCAAGGGAAACCTGTTTTTGAGGCGCCGCTGGATGGGGCCATTCGCCGCGCGATTATTAACGCGCTGCACCTCACTGAAGACGATATGCTGCCTGGGTTGCCGATTCAGGTGGCATCTACCGGGCATTCAAAAGTGATGATCCCACTGAAGCCCGAGGTGAATATTGACGCCCTTTCCCCTGACCTGCCCGCGCTGACGGCAATTAGCAAAGAGATTGGCTGTAACGGCTTCTTCCCGTTTCAACTCCGTCCGGGCGAAAACGCAACCGATGGCCGCATGTTTTCACCGGCTATCGGAATTGTGGAAGATCCGGTCACCGGCAACGCGAATGGTCCAATGGGCGCCTGGCTGGTACACCATAACCTGATGGCTCATGATGGCAAAACGTTGCATGTTCAGGGGCACCAGGGACGTGCGTTGGGACGCGACGGCATTGTTGATGTGACGGTGACTATCCGTGATAACCAGCCAGAAAAAGTGACGATTTCCGGCTCTGCAGTGATCCTGTTTCACGCCGAATGGGCGATCGATTTTTAAATCTTCAGGTAGGCCGGATAAGGCGATTACGCCGCATCCGGCATTAATTCTGATGCCCCTATTTTCCCGCCTCCGGATGCGTATCAAACGCCGCCATTACTGTCGCCAGTTCCTCCTCGCTAAAGCCGTGTTTTACATCGTCAACGCCCAGGCCGAAGCGTTCCTGCAACAGCGTATACAAGCTGGCAACGTCAGGCAGATTAATCTGCTCTACCGCGTGACCATCCTGATAATGAGTAAAGTGGAAATTGGTCAACGTCAGCTTGCCGCCGTCGGGTAAATGGCGACACATCAGCAAATGGTGGCGGAAATGCGACTGCGGCCAGTGTGCAGACCAGAAATTACCCATCAGATAATCGCTGTGATGTTGCACCACCAGATCGAATCGGTACATTGACTGCCAGTGATCATGATGGCGGAACTGCAATATCCAGTCTTCCCCCTGCTGAATCAGGCGATATTCGCCGTGTGGCGTCTTCTGCTCAATGTTAGCCTGCAGACGAATCGGCGCTGTCAGCGTTTGTCCGCCAAATCCAACATCAGCGATCCACTGTTCACCCTGTAATTCAACCAGTAACAGGCGATGTGTACGCGGCGGTAGGCTTGACGGATTCGCCAATACCACGCGTCCCAGCAAACTGCGTACGGTAAAGCCGATGTCGCGCAGCGCCCGTTCAAATACACCATTTTGTTCAAAGCAATAGCCACCGCGGCGAGCAGTGACCAACTTCTCTTCAAGGGACACATCGTCAAGCTGCATTTCACGCGGCAGCAGCACATCAAGATTTTCAAAGGGTATGGCACCGTTATGCAGTAAGTGCAGCGCTCTCAACGTTTCAATGTCGACGTTGGGCACACCTGACCAGCCAATACGGGCAAAATAAGCGTTTAAAAAAGGCGTCATACGGGATTCCTGTTTGTTGAATGTTGTACTTATAACGCATTTTTAATTTTACGCTGTCGCTTTTGTGCGCTGTTCCCCCCGGCGAGGCGACAAAATCGCTAATCCCGTTACTATCTATGTTTATTGTGATGTCATTTTTATTCTGCCGAGGAGTCGCTATGAGTCATTTTCGTCCGGTTGAATTACAACACGCCAGCCGACTGCTTAATCACGGCCCCACCATTTTGATAACCAGTCGTGACGCGAATACAGAACGGCGTAATGTGATGGCTGCCGCGTGGTCAATGCCCGTGGAATTTGATCCGCCGCGGGTAGCCATTGTTGTCGACAAGACGGCCTGGTCGCGCGAACTGATCGAACGTAGCGGTCAATTTGGTATTGTTATTCCAGGTGTTGCCGCGACGAACTGGACCTATGCCGTAGGGAGTGTTTCCGGTCGAATAGAAGATAAGTTCAACTGCTACGGCATTCCGGTAGTCAAAGGCCCGGTATTGGGGCTGCCGCTAGTAGAAGCCAAGTGTCTCGCCTGGATGGAATGCCGCCTGCTTCCTGCCACAGCGGCTCAGGACAAATATGACACCTTGTTTGGCGAAGTGGTCTCGGCTGCCGCTGATGAGCGAGTCTTCGTGGAAGGTCGTTGGCAGTTTGATGATGGCAAACTCAATACCCTGCATCACCTTGGTGCCGGAACATTTGTCACCAGCGGGAAACAGGTTACTGCCGGTAAATAATCACCGACAAATGGATGGCAGATCCGCCTGTCATCCCTATCAGCCTTCTCAAAACTTCCGAAAAACCAGTCAGATAAATCGTTTCCCTTACCTTGCTGAATCATTCATGTGAATTATAGTTAATCGTGCACTAAGTCAAATATTGGTTCAAAACGCAATCCGTTAAAGCAGCATCTCCCCAGAACTGGACTTATGAAGTGTCAGAGAGGTCTTACGATGCAACTTAATAGAATCGCACAAAGCTTTATACTTGCTGGGTTATTAACGTCTTTTGCTGTTCCCGTCATGTCTGCTGAAGCCCCAAAAGAGGCGACGGCAGCCACGCAACAAGCCAACAATGCACTCTACAATCAACTCCCCTTTTCTGATAACACCGACTTTACCGACGCGCACAAAGGCTTTATCGCCCCGATTCCTCAGGACGTGATCAAAGGTGAACAAGGCAACGTTATCTGGAATCCGCAACAGTACGCGTTTATTAAGGAAGGCGATAAGGCACCGGATACGGTAAACCCGAGCTTGTGGCGCCAGTCTCAGTTGATCAATATCAGCGGGTTGTTTGAAGTCACGGAGGGTGTCTATCAGATCCGTAACCTCGATTTGTCGAATATGACCATCATCGAAGGTAAAGAAGGTATCACCGTTGTTGACCCATTAGTGTCGGCAGAAACGGCCAAAGTCGGCATGGATCTCTACTTTAAAAACCGTGGCAAAAAACCGGTTGTCGCGGTGATTTATACCCACAGCCACGTCGACCATTACGGTGGTGTGCGCGGTGTTGTTGATGAAGCCGATGTTAAAGCAGGCAAAGTGAAGGTCTATGCGCCTGCCGGTTTTATGGAAGCAGCGGTTGCTGAAAACATCATGGCCGGTAACGTCATGAGCCGCCGCGCCAGCTACATGTACGGCAACCTGCTAAAACCGGATGCTAAAGGCCAGGTCGGCGCGGGACTGGGAACCACCACTTCCGCAGGGACGGTTACACTGATTGCGCCAACGAATATCATCGAGAAAGATGGGCAAAAAGAGGTTATTGATGGCCTGACCTATGACTTCATGTTGGCTCCAGGCTCCGAAGCGCCTTCAGAAATGTTGTGGTACATCGAAGAGAAAAAACTCATCGAATCGGCTGAAGATGTCACCCATACCCTGCACAACACCTACTCTCTGCGCGGTGCAAAAATTCGCGAACCGTTGCCGTGGTCCAAATACATCAACGAAGCAATTGTTCGCTGGGGTGATAAAGCGGAAATTCTGATGGCACAGCACCATTGGCCAACCTGGGGCAATGACAAGGTGGTGAGCCTACTGAAAAGCCAACGCGATCTATACCGTTATATTAACGACCAGACGCTGCGCATGGCCAACGAAGGTCTGACCCGTGATGAAATCGCGGCGAACTTTAAGTTGCCGGATTCACTGGCACACACCTGGGCGAACCGCGGGTACTATGGCTCCGTTAGCCATGATGTGAAAGCCACCTACGTGCTGTACCTCGGCTGGTTTGACGGCAACCCAGCCACACTTGATGAACTGCCGCCGGAAGAAGCGGCGAAGAAATTCGTCGACTATATGGGCGGTGCGGATGCCATTCTGCAAAAAGCAAAAGCTGACTACGATCAGGGCAACTATCGCTGGGTTGCACAGGTGGTGAGCAAAGTCGTATTTGCCGATCCGAACAACCAGGCCGCGCGAAACCTGGAAGCCGATGCGCTGGAACAATTAGGCTATCAGGCAGAGTCTGGTCCGTGGCGTAACTTCTACCTGACGGGCGCACAAGAACTGCGCAACGGCGTGGTGAAAGGCCCGACGCCGAATACGGCCAGTCCGGATACTGTCCGCGCCATGACGCCAGAAATGTTCTTCGACTACCTGGCGGTACATATTAACGGGCAGAAAGCGGGCGATGCGAAATCAGTATTCAATATCGACCTTGGTAGCGATGGTGGTAAATACAAACTGGAGCTGGAAAACGGTGTTCTGAACCATACCGCTAATTCTGAAGCGAAAGATGCGGATGCCACTATCGCGCTCAATCGCGATACGCTGAACAAAATCATCCTCAAGGAAGTGACGCTGAAGCAGGCGCAAGACAGCGGTGAGGTGAAAATTACCGGAGACGGCGCCAAGCTCAACGCCATGCTCGGTTACATGGACAAATTTGAATTCTGGTTCAATATTGTCACGCCATAATGGCATCAAAAACGGGCGAATGACTCGCCCGTTTTTTCTCACATACTGTAACCGGGTTTTTTAATCAACGTGTCCATCTGCGGCACGATTTCCGCATCCCATACGGCTTGCCACGCCTCAGGCTCAATCTCATTCAATGCCACGCTGACTGAGCTGTCTTTGCTTTGCAAATGACGAATAATGACATCTGTAATATCCGCCGCCAGCGCGGTTTTTTGTTCATCGGTAAGGGCGCGAGGAAAACATTTAATATCGATATGCGGCATTGCAGGTTCCTTATTGTTTTGGGTAAAACAGCGATAACGTAATATGCGCCAGTTAGCAAAATTCCTCCAGACGTCTTTCATCTACATTGATGCTCAGATGCACAACGTTACCGGCCTGGCAAACGTTGAAAGCCGATTTCGACGATCGGCTTTTTCAAAACCACCACGGTTAATTCTTACAAACAAACCGCTCACCAAACGCAATATCTTTCCGCAGTTCGCTTTGCATTGCCTCGAGTGCATCCTGCTCAACGCGGCTCAGGTCAGTTAGCGCAATAACGCGAGATACTCCGTTGACACCCAATTCTACTGGCTGGGCAAAAAAACGGGCGTATTGGCTGCCGCTTTCTACATATGCGCATTCTACAATGCCTTGTTCCCCACTCAGTGCACGGAGTAACGACAAACAAAAACGTGCGGCTGCCTGCCCCATTGATAATGTGGCCGACCCGGCTCCCGCTTTAGCCTCGACGACCCGAGTCCCGGCATGTTGTACCTGGTCTGTCAGCGCACGGATCTCGTCATCGGAAAGTTTTATCTCCGTAAGCTGCGAGAACAACGGCAGGATCGTGACGCCTGAATGTCCACCGATGACCGGAACCTCAACGTCCCGCACGCTGCAGCCTTTCATTTGTGCAACAAACGTATTTGCGCGAATGACATCCAACGTGGTGATACCAAAGAGCTTGTTTTTATCGTAGACGCCAGCCTTTTGCAGGACATTAGCGGCAATCGCCACCGTGGTATTAACAGGGTTAGTTATAATACCAATACAGGCATCAGGGCATATATTTGCGACATCACCAATAAGCTGATGAATAATATTGGCATTAATACTAAAGAGGTCAGAACGATCCATTCCCGGCTTACGGGCAATACCGGCACAAACAATAACAATATTTGCACCATCTAACGCATGTTGGATCTGAGTGCCACAATATCCGTGAATATGCACATCGGTTGGAATATGGCTTAAATCAACAGCAATCCCTGGTGTTGCTGTTGATATATCGTATAGAGCTAGCTCAGCCCCATCTGGCATGTGTAATTTAAGGAGCAACGACAAAGCTTGCCCTATTCCTCCGGCAGCACCAAGAAGAGTAACTTTCATATAATATCCTTTGCAGGGTTATCGATAGATATAATTGACCACGCGATGGCTCAGATAAACATCGCGGTAAAACAACCGCCAACAACAAATAAGCAATTATTACTGAAAATCAAAATACGCCAAGCATTGGCCAATAATACAATGCGCATAATGCATAAATCAGACAAGCAATCGCACACAGTACAATACCGACGCGCGGATAATCATTGATAGCAACCTTCCCGGTACCAAAGACCAACACGCCCGGAATGGTGTTATAAAACATCAATAATGGATATGCGCCAATAATCATCCCACCCGGTAACGCCAGCATTGCCGGTGGCAGACCTGCCGCATGGGCAATACCAATCAGTACAGGCAACATTGCTGCCGCCATCGCGGTCGTGCCCACAAAGAAAATATGCATGTATTGCACGACGATAAGCACGACAATCAGCAAGGCGATGGTACTCAGCGTGGATAAACCCAGATGGTTAAAGATCAACATCGATATCCATTCTGCCGCACCGGTTTTCATCAAAATAGCCCCCATACTGACACCACCGCCGCAAATGAACAGCACTTGCCACGACACGCCTTTATTGGCTTCCGACCAATTAATCACGCCAATTTTAGGGAAGAAGAGCAGACAAGCCCCCAGCATACAGGCCGTGGTAGAATCGACACCTATCCAATCACCGGTGACCCACAGGAAGACCACGCCGAGGAAAATCCACAACGTTTTCCACTCAGCCGCAGACATTTTTCCCATCCCGTCCAGACTGTCTTTAATCAACTGCTCTCCACCGGGGATATGCGATTGCTCAGGCGGATAAGCAAACTGCAGGTAGATCCAGGTAATAAACGTCATCAGTAATGCTGGCGGGAACCCGACTATCAAAAAATCCAGATAGGAGATCATTGGCCCACCGGCATTATGAATAAATTCAACGGTAATGGGGTTCGGTAAATTGGCAGTCAAAATACCGCCACTGATCGTGGAATTGGTAAACGACATGGTGAGCAGCAAATTCACTGCAAATTTTGTTCGCCCTTCTTCTTTAAATAACGCAATTAAATTCAGACAAATGGGTAGCAGGATCGCGACCCTTGGGGTTGACGACGGAATAAAGAATGCCAGCACAATATTCGCAATGGTCACCCCCAGTGTTAAATTACGCACGCTACTGCCGGTAACTTTAAGAATTAAAAAAGTAATCCGTTCTGCTAAGCGTGTTTTGGTTAGCGCCACAGCCATAATAAATGCGCCAACCAGAAGATAAGAGGAAGATGAAGAAAATCCCGACAGTGCCATTTTTAAGCTGCATACTTTTAATAATACGGCAGCAGGAACAATCAGTAAGCTTGAAACAACAATGGGGATGGGTTCGGATAAGAACAGGATAAAAACACCCGCAAACAATACCAGCGCATGCTTCCCCTCCATGGAAAGTCCTGCCATGGGAAATGTATAGGTAATCGCCATCGCCAGGATCGCTAACGGAATTCCCCACCGTTTCTTAAACGACAACGCTTTTATTTTTTCTGCCATTATTATTAGCCTATTTGAGCAAGCCAGCCACAAACGTGGCTGGCATCTGTAGAGTTAACCCGGATAAACAGCGTCAATCGTTTCGCAGCCTTTCGCCGCGAGCGCTTTATCCACCCAACTGCGATCGGCTTTTCCGGTCTGCGCTGCAACCAGTTTTGCATGGTCGTTGGCAGAAAACTTGCGAGCTTCTTCCAGCAATTTTGCCGCATCATGTTTAGGGATCACAATGACGCCATCACTGTCACCGACGATAATATCGCCCGGCGTAACGTGAATATTGCCGCAGGCTACAGGAACATTGACTTCGCCTGGACCTTCTTTGAATGGGCCGCCAGGGGTGTGACCTGTCGCATAAACTGGAACCCCCATTGCATAGATGGTATCAAGATCACGCATTGGTCCGTCCAGCACGATGCCCGCAATGCCTTGAGATTTGGCGTAGGCGACCATGATCTCGCCCATCAGCGACTGGCTGCTGTCCCCTTCGTTGGAAACGATCAGAATGTCGCCAGGTTTAATCATGTTCAGCGCTTTATGCATCATCAGATTGTCGCCAGGACGCGCTTTTACCGTCAGCGCAACACCAACCATATTTTGTTCCGCAGGTGCCGTCATGCGTCGGATGCGGCAATTCATCGCGCTCAGCCGCCCCATACAGTCGGCAATATTTGCTGCTGGTATGGTTTTGAAACCTTCGATAACATCAGCTGTAGGCAGTTCACGTTGAGTAAAGACTCTGAATCCAATAGACATTTTATTCTCCAGTACGTCGTAAATATTATTTAATCAGGTGGTTAACACACAGACTCGGGGATAGTGGTTTTCCGTTAAGGAAATTAATCACGTTGTCAGCGGCATGCGCAGCCATCGCGTCTAACGCATCAGGCGTGGACCCGCCAACATGCGGGGTCATAACAACGGTGGGTTGTGAGGCAATAGCATCGCTGAGGGGCAGTGGTTCATTAACGAAAGTGTCCAGACCTGCACCTGCAATTTTTCCACTCTGCAAAGCCGCTACCAGCGCATTTTCATCAATCAGCGGCCCTCTGGCGGTATTAACCAGAATTGCACCATCAGGCAGTAGTGAAAGCGCCTCTTCGTTAATCAGATTTCGGGTAGCGGGAACCAGCGGACAATGTAGGCTGAGCACCTGGCTTTGGCGAAGCAACGCCGGTAAATCGTTGACAAGTGTGACCTGTTCGATTGGGCTGGCCTTGAGCATGGGATCGTAAGCGACGACCTTCATGCCCAGCGCTATACAGAATTGCGCCAGCGTTTGTCCTATTTGGCCAAAACCCACCAATCCCAAAGTGCGTCCACTTAATTGTTGGCCGTTTCCGGCGCGGCTCCAGTTCCCTGTGCGTAAATCTCGGTCATAGGATGCAATGCGCCTGGCGGCCGCCAGCATGAGCCCTAATGCCAGTTCGGCAACCGATTGTGAGTTTGTTCCCGGCGTCACGAGGACGGGAATATTTCGTTCCGTCGCCGCATCGACATCAATGTTGCTTACGCCTACGCCATGTTTGGTGATGACTTTCAGCGTTGGACAAGCACGGATAGCTTCGCCCGTTAGCGCCATCGTGCGTGAAATAACAGCATCAACAGGCTCAGTGGATAAAATCGACAGGATCGCCTGCGGATCCGTTGAATCATTTACATAGATTATTTTACAGTCAGCATCTATTAGTTTTTTAACACCCTTCGGCGCCAGTTTTGGTGCCGTCATTAATACGGTAAAACGCATCCTCTTCTCCTTGCCATAGTCGGGATGGGAGATTTTTACCCCAGGACAAGGCGACGCAACAGGCAATAATATTGATAGCGGCAATAACTTTTCGTTAAATAGCGTAAAAACAAAATTCGCTTATAAACATCATAAAATACAGTTGGTTGTATTAATTCACCAGGATGTTATTGCGTAATAATGCGGAACTGACAGGCGGCATGGTTCACACATTTCGCCGTATTTTCTTACTTTTTATGCAAGAGAAAACGTCATCTTTTTGCTGTCAGGTCAAAAAATAATGGCGCGTCATTCTCTACCATGCTGTGACGCTAATACCGGGCGGATGGGAAAAGGTGCTGTAGAGTCATGAATCTCAATATTCGCGATTTGACGTTTTTTTATGTTATTGCAGAAGTGGGTAGCCTCGCTCAAGCCTCAGAACGCCTTGGGCGCTCGCAACCTGCGCTGTCAAAATGCATCCAGCGTCTGGAAGAGGAAGTGGGTACACAATTATTGACCCGCAGCGGGCACGGTATAACGCTTACCGCCGCGGGTGAGTTACTGCGCGAACGGGCCAGAAAGCTCTGCTTTTTTATGGAGCAAACGGAACAGGACCTCGAAAACTATGTTCGCGGGGTGTCAGGCAAAATACGTATAGGCTGTGTACCGACTGTCGCTGAATATCTCATTCCTAAGCTTTGTCAGGCTTTTCTGACAGAAAACCCCCTCGCTATGCTCGAAATTGTTCCCGGAGTAAATAATTATCTCTGGGATAATCTGCAGAATTATCAGTTAGATATCATTATTGTTACTAAAACGATTAGCTATGAGAACGCTATTATTTACCCGATAATGGAGGATGCTGTGGTTTTAGTCGGCAGCTGCGAGCATCCTATTTTTACAAAAGAGTTGAAGTCAATTACGCCTCAAGACCTTGTCGAATACAAATGGTTGTTATCGGGGAAAAATACGGCCTCCCGACGCTGGATCGATCAGTTTTTTATTAGCCGGGGGCTTCCGCCACCGCGAGCCCAGATAGAAACATCATCGTTCCATCTCATGCCAAAAATCCTTGCGGCAAATAAAGAATTACTGGGCTTCATACCCCGGCGTAATTTGACCAAGGGCGGCGTGGTATATAAACAATTGAAGGAAATCCCGCTGGAAGGAACAGCAAATTCCCGTCATTTTATTCTTGGTCGACTCAAGGATCGCAGCCCCTCTCCCATCACAGAACGACTTATCAGGATGATCCGCGAACAGGGGCAAGACATGTTTTAAGCGTTCATCGCGTCAAATAATTCTGTTATTTTTCAGTACAGTACGCAGCCGCGGGATTTGACAAACCGCGTCCGCGATGGCGCTGATATTGGGCGTATTATCCTGAAACCAGTCATGTCCTGGCCCCCAGGTGCGCATAACAGCAATATAAACATCCAGCAACGTGAGCTGATCGCCAAACGCGTACGGTTCGGCGCTTAGCTGGTCATTCAGCCACATATAAAGCGATTTACGGTACTCAATGCAGCCCTTTTTCAACTGCGCCGGGGCGTCCGGTGCCCAGCGTTGTGGATAATCGGCATAGGTAAACGTGGGATAGACATTTGCCACCAGCCAAATCAACAGGCGCTGAAATTGTTGACGTTCCACATGTCCGACAGGCGGCGCCAGTTCGGGCCTGCTGTCCAGAATCATCAGCGCAACAGCCGCCGTTTCCGTCATCACATTGCCATTTTCCAGTATCAGTGTGGGCACCTGACACAGCGGATTCATAGTTTTTAGCAACGCCCGCGACGGCCCGTCGCTGTCAAAGCCGTCCACATTAATAAAGCTGTAAGGGATCTCCGCCAGTGTAAGCATCACTTCACTGATGGCCGATCCCCAGCCCGGTACCCCATAGACCTTAATCATGCTGCAACCCCTCAATGTTAAAACCCTAAGTGTAGAGCAGCATTCGACAATCTATGCAGCCGGAATTATTACTCTCATAATAACAATGCCGGAGACTACAACCGTCATAACGGATACGGGAGAGAATAAGAGATGCGTTCGAGTATGTTTGAATATATGAGCATTTTTGTGCAGGTTGTCGAACAAGGTGGTTTTGCCAAAGCCGCTGATGTGTTGCACCTGCACCGCCCCGCGGTGACGAAAGCAATTCAGCATCTTGAGGACGATCTGGGGACGAAACTCCTAAACCGAACGACGCGGAAGGTTACCCTGACCGAAGAAGGTGACGCATTTTACCGGCGGACCAAGGCACTGCTGGGTGACGTGGATGACATCATGGCCTCTTTCTCACCAACACGGCCTCCGCGTGGAAAGCTCAGGATCAACGCGCCACTGTCGTTGGCTCACTCGATTATCGTTCCCGCGCTAAGCGACTTTCAGTCACGCTATCCGGACGTTGAGATTGTTCTCACCTCCACTGACCGCAAAATTGATCTGCTTGCGGAGGGGATCGACTGCATGATCCGCATTGGAGAATTGCAGGACTCCTCGCTAATATCCCGACGACTTGGCGAGGTTAAAATGGTGACCTGTGCGTCCGCAGATTATCTGGCTACACGGGGCATCCCACAGACACCGGATGATTTAGCTCAGCATCAGGCACTCAACTTCTTTAGCGAACGTCATCGTGACGCGTTGGAGTGGTCCTTTATCAACGACGGGAAAACGGTATCGATCGTGCCAGCAAGCCGAATGAGCGTAGACAACTCCGACATTCTGCTAACCGGTTGTTTATCTGGGCTGGGAATCATACACGGCGTTCACGCCGTACTGGCGCCCTACCTCCAGTCGGGACAACTGATTGAGGTGCTGCGTGACTATGCGGGAGACGCTAAACCGGTGTCTGTTCTCTACCCGGACAGGCGCTATCTGGCCCCGCGCGTGCGGGTTTTTATTGACTGGCTGAGTCAGCTTTTCGTACAGCAAAAACCACGACTTCAGGGATTATTACAATTTGAGTAATAGTGAAGTTCCGTAATGGCGGTTTTTCACCCTCACCAGAACCAATACATTGTGCGGACTCAAGTCAGAACAATTTACCGAGGTCCGCTATGTCTAAAGTCGTGGTTTTCAATCAAATGGGTGGCGCTGATGTGCTGAATATTCAGGATATTCAGACCCCGGCACCGCTTGCAAACGATGTTCAGATCCGCGTTCGTGCAATAGGTATTAACCGGGCGGAAATTATGTACCGTACCGGTCAGTATATTTACCAACCCAATTTTCCTGCTCGCCTGGGCTATGAAGCCTCCGGCATTGTTGAAGCCGTCGGTGACAATGTGAACGAGTTCGCACCAGGCGATCGCGTGAGCGTCATTCCGGCATTCAGCTTTCATCAGTACGGTATGTATGGCGAAATCGTCAATGCGCCCGCTCATGCGGTCGTTAAACATCCGGAAAACCTGAGCTTTGCCGAGGCCGCCGCCAGCTGGATGATGTATGTGACTGCTTTTGGCGCGCTGGTGGAGTATGCCAATATCGGACCTGGCGATAACGTGCTGATCAATGCCGCGTCCAGCAGTGTTGGTCTCGCCGCAATTCAGATCGCCAACATGGTCGGTGCAACACCTATTGCGATGACGCGAACCCATGAGAAACGCGACGCCCTGTTACAACTGGGTGCCGCTGAGGTCATTGCCAGTCAGGAGCAGGACCTGGTCGCAGAAATTAACCGTATAACCGATGGCAAAGGTACCCGCGTGGTCTTTGATCCGGTCGGCGGCCCCGGTGTGGCGAAAATAGCCCAGGTAATGCCTGCCGGAGGGTTATTTTTCCAGTACGGTTCGCTGGACGGTCGCGATTTGTCGATCCCGGTGATTGAGATCCTTGGCCGCCATTTGACCTTCCGCGGCTATGAGCTTTTCGAAATCACCACTGATGCTGAAAAACTGGCACGGGCTAAACGTTTCATCTTTGAAGGATTGCAATCGGGGCAACTCAAACCACTGATTGATAAAACCTTTGCATTTGATGACATCGTTAAGGCACACCAGTACATGGAAGCCAACGGCCAGGTAGGCAAAATCGTCGTTACCCTGTAATCGCTGTGCGGCACAACCCTGTGCCGCAACGCTCTTCCACGTATTTACAGAACCTTCGACAAAAACTGCTGCGTGCGCGTGTGGCGTGGATAATTTAGCACCTGTTCACTGCTACCCTGCTCGACGATTTTGCCGTCAACCATAAACACCACCTGATCGGCCACTTCCCGGGCAAACCCAATTTCATGCGTCACCACAACCAGCGTGGTTCCCGACTGTGCCAGTGACTTAATCACGTCCAGCACTTCGCCCACCAGTTCAGGATCGAGTGCGGACGTCGGCTCATCAAATAGCATCACGCGCGGATTTAACGCCAGCGCGCGGGCAATGGCGATACGTTGCTGCTGGCCTCCGGATAAATGCCGCGACCAGGCATCGGCTTTTTGCCGCAGTCCGACAGCATCCAACAAAGTAAATGCCCGCTCAATAGCCTCTTTGCGCGAAGCCAGTCCGTGTGCAACAGGCGCTTCAATCAGGTTTTCCAGCACCGTTAAATGCGGGAACAGGTTAAAGTTCTGAAATACGTAGCCCACATTGATACGCTGGCGCAGGATTTCCGCCTCTTTCAGCTCATACAATCGGTCTCCCTGAAGGCGGTAGCCAATATAATCACCGTCAATCTGAATAAACCCCTCATCGACACGCTCCAGATGATTAATCGCCCGTAATAGCGTTGATTTACCTGAACCGGAAGGCCCGAGAATAACCGTGACCGTACCGGGTGGGATCTCCAGCGATACGTTGTCCAGTGCCTTATGGCGACCAAAATATTTGCTGACGCCGGTAATGGAAATATGACCTTCAGGCGAGTGGGACATGGATAGCCTCCTGCTGTGGAACCTGACGACGACGTTTAGCCGTGCGACTCACCCTGGCGGTGTTAATAGCGGATCGTCTCTCACTGCGTGCCAGCGCGCGTTCAACCAGATGCTGAATTAATGACAAAACACTGGTGATCACCAGATACCACACGGCGCCAACCATCAGCAGCGGAATCACTTCCTGGGTGCGGTTGTAGATCATCTGGATGGTGTAGAACAGTTCCGGCATGGCCAGTACATAAACCATCGCCGTTCCTTTTGCCAGGCTGATAATTTCATTGAACCCGGCGGGCAAAATAGTGCGCAATGCCTGTGGCAGGATAATACGCAGCGTGCGGCGCCAGGCAGGCAATCCCAGTGCGGCGGCCGCCTCATACTGACCATGATCAACCCCAAGAAATCCGCCGCGAATAATCTCAGCGGTATAAGCACTTTGCACCAGCGTCAGGCCAACAACCGCCGTGGAAAACTGTCCGAGTACGTTAATAGTCTCAAAGCTGCCCCACTGGAGAGCAGTGAACGGTATGCCGATCGCCAGCGTGTCGTACAAATAGGAGAAGTTGTACAAAATGATCAACACCACAATCAACGGGAGTGAACGAAACAACCAGATGTATCCCCACGCCAGGCTGTTTAGCAGCCAGGATGATGAGAGTCTGGCCAGCGCCAACAACCCACCAAATACCACGCTCAGTAATGTCCCAATGAGCGTCAACAACAGCGTTTGCCCAAGTCCAGACAAGATAACCGGGTCGAAGAACCAGCGAGCAAACACGCCCCATTCCCAGCGCGGATTAAACGCGACAGACTGAATAATCGCCGCCAGCACAAACAGGGCAATAATCGCCCCTACGGTGCGCATCGGGTAACGTGCCGGGACGACTTTGATGGTTGCAGTCGTTTTCATCTTCTCTCCTCAGGCAATTTTGGCCTGACCTGCGATAGTCAACAGTTTGGTGAAGCGCAGTCGTCCATCAAAAGGCGGCTGGCTGTACTCTTCTGGATTACGTGTGGTATCGAACTGAGGATCGTACCCCTGATTCAAATAAAGCCGGACAGCCTCTGGCTGGCGAAAGCCCGTGGTCAGGTAGATACGGCTATAGCCCGCCAGTAATGCCCGCCGCTCCAGTTCCTGCACCACGTGCGCTGCCAGCCCCTGCTTACGCAGGCTGCTTTTCGTCCAGATACGCTTAATTTCAGCGGTGTCTTTGTCATAGGGTTTGTAAGCCCCGGTGGCGATAATTTCGCCGTCGCGCTCCAGCACCACAAAAATCCCCTGTGGAGCCAGATACCATTCGGTTAGCTCCACTTCAGCATCACGAGAAAAATAATCGCCATAGCGGGCGGCATATTCACCAAACAGTCCGTTGAGGATCGGCTGTAGCTCAATGGCTTCGGGCGAGACAACGCGGAATTGATCGCTCACATTGACCTCCTTAGTCGCCTAAACCGGCAGGGTTAACTTCAGATTGCGGGATACGTTCTACCCCTTCCCCCCAGCGGTTCAGCACCTTGTCATAGTCGCCATTGCCGATCACACCGTTGAGGGCAGTTTGCACCGGCAGCACCAGGCCACTGTCTTTTTTCAGCGTGACGGCAATATGTGCGGCTTTCGGCCATCCGCCATCGACGCTGCCCACCAATTGCGTTTTACCATTGAGCGCCGCTTTCCAGGCCCCAATGACATTCGGACCAAAGTAAGCATCTGCACGACCTGACTGTAGAGCCAGCGTCTGAGCAGCATCATCTTTGGTATACACTGGCGTAAACGGTTTTAATCCTTTCTTCAGATTCTCTTCGTTCCACGCCAACAGAATGGCCTCCTGATTCGTCCCTGAACCGACGATAATGCGCAGCCCGGCAATATCTTCCGCCTGTTCAATTTTCGTCAGCGTGCTGCCGGTTTTGACATAAAAACCCAGGGAGTCCTTACGATAAGTGGCAAAATCGAACTTCTCTTTCCGCGCTTTGGTCACGGTGATATTGCTGATCGCAGCATCGTATTTCCCGGACGCCACGCCCAGTGGCCAGTCTTCCCATGACGTGGGTACGACATTTAGCTCCAGCCCCAGGCTATCGGCAACCAGGCGAGCAATATCGGCCTCACTGCCGATGAGCGTTTTATTATCATCGGCAAATACAGTCAGCGGCGGCTGGCTCAGTCCGGCGATAGCGACCGTGAATTTACCCGGTACAGCCAGGTGCAGGTTAGCGGGTAACTGCGCAATCGCCTGTGGATTTTTAGCCGTATTAATCGGTGTTTTATTGGCTTCCAGGCTCACGCCGGTGCCGTTGATAGTGACGTCATTTGCCCAGACAGTCGCGCTGAAAGCCAGTGACAGCGCAAGAAGTAGTGATTTTTTCTGCATAGCGTTTTTCTCTTATTGTGTGAATTGATTTGCAGGTGTTGCCAGCCCCAGGCTTGCACGCAGCGTCGTGCCGGGATAGTCGTGGCGAAATAAACCGCGCGCCTGAAGCACGGGAATAACCTGTTCGACAAACCGTGGAAAGGTATCTGGCGTTCCCCCCTGGATGATGAAACCGTCGGCGGCTTTTTCCTCGAACCACTGCTGCAGACCATCAGCAACGTGTGCCGGTGTTCCACTAAAACGTGGTCGTGGACTGGCAGCTTCCAGCGCCACCTGACGCAGGGTTAATCCCCGCTCCCGCGCATTGCGCTTGATCTCGTCAGTGGTACTACGAAAACTGTTTTCCCCGAGGGTGCCAAGATCCGGGAACGGTGCGTCCAGCGGGTACTGGCTAAAATCGTGATGTTCAAAATAGCGTCCCAGGTAATTCAGCGCGTCGGTGATCGACACCAGTGCTGCGGTCGCCTGATACTGTTGCTCTACGTCAGCGTCACTGTCGCCAACAATAATGCTGACGCCCTGGAAAATATGCAGTTCATCGGCATGACGTCCGACAGCTTCAAGCTGACTTTTTACATCCTGATAAAATGCTTTGGCTTCAGACAGCGATTCCTGATGGGTGAAAATAGCGTCCGCATGCTGCGCCGCCAATTTTTTCCCATCTTGTGATGCGCCTGCCTGAAATATAATCGGGCGACCTTGTGGGGTGCGGCCAATATTTAATGGCCCTGCCACCTGGAAATAATCACCATGATGGTTCAGGGTATGTAATTTCTGCGGATGAAAGAACTCGCCACTTGTTTTATTGCGGACAAACGCATCGTCTTCCCAGGAATCCCACAGACCTTTCACTACCCGTAAATATTCATCGGCAATGCGATAACGTTGCGCGTGCTCAGGATGCTGGGCACGGGAATAGTTTTTAGCAGAACCTTCCAGTGGGGATGTCACCACATTCCATCCGGCCCTGCCCTGGCTAAGATGGTCCAGACTGGCAAACTGTCGTGCGGTAGTAAACGGCTCGCTATAAGAGGTAGAAACCGTGCCCACCAGGCCAAGATGACGGGTAACGCTTGCCAGTGCAGATAATACCGTCAGCGGCTCAAAACGATTTAAAAAATGTGGAATAGACTTTTCATTAATATACAGGCCGTCAGCGACAAAAATAAAATCCAGTTTCCCTTTCTCCGCAATATGTGCAGTCTCTTTTACAAAATCAAAATTAATACTGGCATCAGCACGCGCTGCCGGATGACGCCATGCTGACATATTCCCGGAAGCACCATGCAAAATAGTGCCCAGACGTAGTTGCCGATTTTCAGCCATAGTAACCCCTACCCAACAGGTAAATTAAAGGTGTGCGAATGCCGTTTTTGCTAAATGTGCAAAGTAGTGTGCGGCAGGTTCAATTAACCTTTCATCCGGATTAAACCCCGGATGATGTAATCCGTATTCACTGGCACTACCGATGCTAACAAACGCCCCAGGCGTATTTTGCAAATAAACGGCAAAATCCTCCCCGCCCATATGCAGGTCGGCATGATGCGTCGTGTAACCGGATTGTCTGGCGACTTTGGTCGCAATATCGGCCCAGTGCGCGTCATTGACCAGGGCCGTAGGCCCGGCGTGCCAGATAACATCGATCTGTGCGCCAAAGGCGTGGGCAAACCCAGCGGCAATATCACTGACGCGTGATTTGACCTGTTGTTGCACCTCTGCGCGATGTGTCCGGAGCGTCCCTTCCAACTCAACGGATTCCGGTAGTACATTCCATGTATTTCCCCCCTGAATTCGGGTGACGCTAAGCACCACCGAATCCAGCGTATTGACCTCACGGCTGGCGACACTTTGTAATACCGTCACCAATTGACTGGCGAGCAGGATGGCATCTTTTCCCTCGTGCGGACGTGCCGCATGCGCGCCTTTTCCGGTAATACGCAGCACAAAGCGATCCACATTGGCGTAAAACGCCCCTCCTCGGGTGGCAAAATCGCCTACCGCCAACCCGGGCTCGTTGTGCATGCCAAAAATCGCGGCCACATTTTGCAGGGCTCCGGCACGGATCAGCGTTTTAGCTCCACCAAAACTTTCTTCTGCCGGCTGAAACAAAATACGCACGCGCCCCGGTAGCGTGTTTTCCTCCTGCTTAAGCAACAGTGCGGCGCCGAGCATCACGCTGGTGTGAATATCATGTCCGCAGGCATGCATCACCCCCGGTGTGACGGAGCGAAACGGTACATCCGTGTTTTCTTCGATCGGTAAAGCATCGATATCCGCCCGCAGAGCGATGACATTTTCTCCCTGACCAATTTCGGCAACGACACCCGTTTTCAGATTGAACGGCAATAGTGTGACATCTGCAGCATGCAACCAGTCACGAATACGCGCGGTTGTCGCGACTTCCTGGAGGGACAGCTCCGGGTGCTGATGTAGCTCGCGACGCCAATCGATAAGCTGTGAGGCTAATGACATCAGACAACCTCCATCGTACTGTGGGCCTGTGCCAACAGGCGTAGCGATGTCAGGCGTGCATGACCTTCAGCCACCGGCGTATCGATAATGAACTCATCAATACCGTATTGCGCCTGCAATGAACGCAGTGTTGCCACCACCTCCTGGGCGCTCCCCTGCAGTAGCGCCTGCTCACGCCGGGCGATTGTTCGCGGTGCGCTGCCCGCCTGCGCGGCGAAAGCCAGCGCCTGCTCTTCACTGGCGACGGTGACGCGTTGTCCGTCCTCCAACTCGACGCCCCAGATTTGTACCTCTTCCGCCAGTTGCGCAGCTATATCACTGCTGTCAGCCACAATAACCTGCACGGCGACAATCGTTGGACGTGAACTGTTGGCCTGCCAGAAGCTCAGCACCTTATGCAATAATGCTTTGTCGCCGTTCAGGTGCGCCGCGAAAATAAAGTTCCAGTCGGACTCTGCCGCCAGGCGTGCACTTTCTACGCTCGCGCCCAGCACAAATCTTTGCGGCGGCGCAGGCGGGAGCGGTGTCGGGAATACTGTCTGCCCGCTTTCTGTCCCGGTCAGCGCCAGCCAGGCGTTCAGTTGAGTAAGCTGGTCGGCAAAACTGCCTTTTTCTTCCTGATGCAGACCCACCTGCAGTGCCTGTGTTGACAGCGGTAAGCCGCCTGGTGCTTTCCCAACCCCAAGATCGACACGTCCTGGTGCCAGTGAGGCCAGAAGATTAAAGTTTTCCGCTACTTTGTAGGGGCTATAGTGTTGCAGCATGACGCCACCGGAGCCCACACGAATGTGCTGGGTTTGTCCCAGTATCCAGGCGATCACCAGTTCCGGTGATGGGCTGGCAAGTTGCGGCGTATTGTGATGCTCAGCTATCCAAAAACGGTGATATCCCCACTCTTCTGCGCGTTGTGCCAGGCGCAGCGTACGGGCCAGTGCGGTTGCGGCAGTTTCACCTTCCCCGATGGGGCTTTTATCCAGAATACTCAGGCGATATGACATGTTGCAGGCCTATATTTGTTAACATGTCAGTATTATTAAATCATCAAATAACCATATAGAAACATTTAATTCACATTTGCTCAGCTAAAAAACAGATAACCAACCCCGCAGCGATCAGGGATAACGTTCATACCAACAGGAGTCAAACTTCCGGTTTTTAACGCGGCACTATGCAGAAAAAATGGCTTGTATTTGCATACTACAAAATATAATAGGTTTTTTATTGATACCGGAAAGACGGCAACATCCTTTTCCGTTTGATTTATTTTTACACACGCGTTCAGTATTGAATTTACTTTAAGTCAGGCTAAACACCTGTCTGTGTTATGCGCTTGTATTGATTG
>NZ_JANEWM010000056.1:0-28840 GCF_028069825.1 Citrobacter sp. Igbk 14 | reverse complement strand
CACCGGTGATCATGTTTTTAACATAGTCGGCGTGGCCCGGGCAGTCTACGTGCGCGTAGTGGCGAGTCGGGGTGTCATATTCAACGTGAGAAGTGTTGATGGTGATACCACGAGCTTTTTCTTCCGGAGCGTTATCGATCTGGTCGAAAGCACGAGCAGCACCGCCGTAGGTTTTAGCCAGTACGGTGGTGATTGCAGCGGTCAGGGTAGTTTTACCGTGGTCAACGTGGCCGATGGTGCCGACGTTAACGTGCGGTTTTGTACGTTCAAATTTTTCTTTAGACACGGCTATATTCCTTACTATAGTGCTCTCCCCTTTGGAGAGAGCACGGGACTTAGGTTTTAATCCTGTGGCTTATTTACCACGGGCTTCAATAACGGCCTGAGCAACGTTGTTCGGCGCATCGTCGTACTTCAGGAACTCCATGGAGTAAGAAGCACGGCCTTTGGTCAGAGAACGCAGCTGGGTTGCATATCCGAACATTTCAGACAGCGGAACTTCAGCATGGATAACAACGCCAGTGACGTTGGATTCCTGACCACGAAGCATACCACGACGGCGGCTCAAGTCACCGATAACGTCACCGGTGTTCTCTTCCGGAGTCTCTACTTCAACCTTCATGATAGGCTCAAGCAGAACTGGTTTCGCTTTCTTAAAGCCATCTTTGAAGGCGATAGAAGCGGCCAGTTTAAACGCCAGCTCAGAGGAGTCAACGTCATGGTAAGAACCGAAGTGCAGACGCACGCCCAGATCAACAACCGGGTAACCAGCCAGCGGGCCGGATTTCAGCTGTTCCTGGATGCCTTTATCAACGGCCGGGATGTATTCGCCAGGAATTACACCACCTTTGATGTCGTTGATGAACTCGTAGCCTTTCGGGTTTGAACCCGGCTCCAGCGGGTACATGTCGATAACAACATGACCGTACTGACCGCGACCACCAGACTGCTTAGCGTGTTTACCTTCGATATCGGTAACTTTCGCACGAATCGCTTCGCGGTAAGCAACCTGAGGTTTACCGACGTTCGCTTCAACGTTGAATTCACGCTTCATACGGTCAACGATGATGTCGAGGTGCAGCTCACCCATACCGGCGATAATGGTCTGGTTAGATTCTTCGTCAGTCCATACACGGAAAGACGGGTCTTCTTTAGCCAGACGGCCCAGAGCCAGACCCATTTTTTCCTGGTCAGCTTTGGTTTTCGGTTCAACTGCGATGGAGATTACCGGCTCAGGGAATTCCATACGTTCCAGAATGATCGGGTGATCCGGGTCACACAGGGTGTCACCAGTGGTCACGTCTTTCAGACCGATTGCAGCCGCGATATCGCCCGCGCGAACTTCTTTGATCTCTTCACGCTTGTTGGCGTGCATCTGAACGATACGGCCAAAACGCTCACGTGCAGTTTTCACGGAGTTCAGGATGGTGTCACCGGAGTTAACCACACCAGAGTACACACGGAAGAAGGTCAGGTTACCCACGAACGGGTCGGTAGCGATTTTGAATGCCAGAGCAGCAAACGGCTCGTCATCGCTAGCATGACGCTCAGCAGGAGTATCTTTACCGTCGTCCAGAATACCGTTGATCGCAGGTACGTCGACTGGGGATGGCAGGTAATCAATTACCGCATCCAGCATCGCCTGAACACCTTTGTTCTTGAACGCAGAACCACAGGTTACCAGGATGATTTCGTTGTTCAGAACACGCTGACGCAGAGCTTTTTTGATCTCTTCTTCAGTCAGTTCTTCACCACCCAGGTATTTCTCCATCAGCTCTTCTGAAGCTTCCGCAGCGGACTCGATCAGGTTCTGGTGCCATTCTTCAGCCAGTTCCTGCATGTCTGCCGGGATATCTTCATAAGTGAAGGTTACGCCTGCATCTTCTTCGTTCCAGTTGATGGCTTTCATTTTCACCAGGTCAACAACACCGGTGAACGCTTCTTCAGCGCCAATTGCCAGCTGCAGCGGAACAGGGTTCGCGCCCAGACGGGTTTTGATCTGACCAACAACTTTCAGGAAGTTCGCACCCATACGGTCCATTTTGTTAACGAACGCAATGCGCGGAACTTTATATTTGTTTGCCTGACGCCATACGGTTTCAGACTGAGGCTGAACACCACCAACTGCGCAGTAAACCATTACTGCACCATCAAGCACACGCATGGAACGTTCTACTTCGATAGTGAAGTCAACGTGCCCCGGGGTGTCGATGATGTTTACGCGATGCGGTTCGTACTGCTTAGCCATACCAGACCAGAATGCAGTAGTCGCTGCGGAGGTGATAGTAATACCACGTTCCTGCTCCTGCTCCATCCAGTCCATGGTGGCTGCGCCGTCATGAACTTCACCGATTTTATGGTTTACACCGGTGTAGAACAGAATACGTTCGGTAGTAGTGGTTTTACCGGCGTCGATGTGCGCACTGATACCGATGTTACGGTAGCGCGCGATGGGTGTTGTACGAGCCATTTGATTCCTCGTTTATCTTTTAGGCGTTCAATTTAAGTAGCCCAAAGCGGGCTGCTTACTAGAAGCGCCCGCCTGGTGACTAAAACTCCGAAGGGATTACCAACGGTAGTGTGCGAACGCCTTGTTGGCTTCTGCCATACGGTGAACGTCTTCACGTTTCTTAACTGCAGTACCTTTGTTTTCTGCAGCATCAGAAAGTTCGTTCGCCAGGCGCAGAGCCATGGATTTATCACCGCGTTTACGAGCAGCTTCAACGATCCAACGCATTGCCAGAGCATTACGACGGACCGGACGGACTTCAACTGGTACCTGATAAGTAGAACCACCAACGCGGCGAGACTTAACTTCGACAGTCGGGCGCACGTTTTCGAGAGCTACTTCGAAAGCTTCCAGTTCGTTTTTACCAGAACGCTGAGCCAGGGTCTCCAGCGCGCTGTATACGATAGTTTCGGCAGTAGATTTTTTACCATCTACCATCAGGATATTTACAAATTTAGCCAGCAGTTCTGATCCGAACTTCGGATCCGGCAGAATTTTACGCTGACCAATGACGCGACGACGTGGCATGGAAATACTCCGTTGTTAATTCAGGATTGTCCAAAACTCTAAGAGTTTAGTTTGACATTAATATAAAACGTTTGGCCTTACTTAACGGAGAACCATTAAGCCTTAGGACGTTTCACGCCATACTTGGAGCGTGATTGCTTACGGTCTTTAACGCCGGAGCAGTCAAGCGCACCACGAACGGTGTGGTAACGAACACCCGGGAGGTCTTTTACACGACCGCCACGGATCAGGATCACGGAGTGCTCCTGCAGGTTGTGACCTTCACCACCGATGTAGGAAGTCACTTCAAAACCGTTAGTCAGACGAACACGGCAAACTTTACGCAGTGCGGAGTTCGGTTTTTTAGGGGTGGTAGTATATACACGAGTACATACGCCACGTTTCTGCGGGCATGCTTCCAGCGCAGGCACGTTGCTTTTTGCAACTTTGCGTGCACGTGGTTTGCGTACCAGCTGGTTAACTGTTGCCATTAAATAGCTCCTGGTTTTAGCTTTTGCTTCGTAAACACGTAATAAAACGACCTCATACAATATGAGGACGCAGAATTTTAGGTCGGTGTCGAAAAGGTGTCAAGAAATATACAACGATCCCACAATTACCAGGTCATCTGGCTGAGATGCTTCACCGTAAGTCTGACGAAGTCAGTATAGCCAACCCTGACGACACTGTCTGAAATTTGACCACCCAACCCGCGAGCTTTAATGTCTTCTTCCAGTACATAGACCTTAATGGAGGCATTTTGCAGACTTTCAAGGAAACGACTGCCTTCTATTGCTGCAGTGACGCTATCCTGAAGCAGTAAAAGCTCGTCATCTTCAGCAATCAGACGCAGGAGAGAGGAGAAGTCGGTTAGCCACGCAGAGCGATGTAAAATGTGCAGCATGAGAGCCTCAAAACCTCAAAATGACGTCATAGTTGCCAAGCTCACGACGCAAATCTTCCGGTTCAAGCGCCGTCGCATCAACCACAAAATTCGCCCCCTCTGCCAGGCCTCGCTCACGCAATGAGGCCGCACAAAGCCAGCATTGTTCTATATCGTACAATCCTAACAGTTTGAAAGTAGAGATATAGTCTCGCGCCAGAACGACGTCCGGTTGTTGCCCCTGGAGGATCTGGAAGACACCATCACCGATAAAGAACACGCCGAGATCTTCCGTTAATGCAGATGTCGCCAGTAAAGCATCCAGTCCTTCGCGGCCGGATGCGCTGCCGTGCGGCACAGTAGAAAAAACAAAGGCAACACGTTTCATTAAAACTGCACCACGCGATCGCACGTCAGGGATGCTTCAGCCAGCGATCCAAGACCGCTGAGAGTAAATCCTGACTGTAAATTAGCACCAGACAACCCCAGTCGTGTTGCCTCAGTCTCATCAACAACACCACGCCGCAAGGCTGCCGCTACACAGATATTCAGCGCCACACCATGCTGCTGGTGAAGCTTTTGCCAGGCTCGCACTAAATCAAATTCATCACTGGCGGGCGATGTCAGAACGTTCGCGTTATACACGCCCTCACGATAAAAGAAGACGCTACACAATTCGTGTCCTTCTTCGAGTAGCGCATACGCAAATTGCAATGCGCTACTCGCTTGCTGTGTGCCGTAGGCGGGCCCGGTTACCATGATGGCAAAACGCATTACTTATCTTGCCCCTGGAAATCACCGCTTTTGAACTGGCGAATATAGAGGTAGACCGTGTGCTTGGAGATGTTCAGACGATCGGCAACCTGATTGATCGCATCTTTAATATCGAAGATCCCTTTCTCATACAGGTTCAGGACGATCTGACGATTCTTGGCATTGTTGGAGACGTTACGATCGGCGTTCACTTCTTCAATGGTGAACTCCAGCGTCTGGGTCACCAGATCTTCGACTGAGGACGCGAAGTTCACGGCTGATCCCACTTCCGGGGTCTCCGGCGGGATAAAGGTATTCATTATCTGCGAGAAAGGGACATCAAGGTTCATGTTGATGCACAGCAGACCAATCACGCGATGCTCACGGTTGCGAATGGCAATCGTCACCGACTTCATCAAGACACCACTTTTCGCGCGTGTGAAATAACACTTCGACACGCTGCTATCCGCACCCGTCATATCATGCAGCATACGCAACGCAAGGTCGGTAATCGGCGAGCCAATTTTACGGCCCGTATGTTCACCGTTAGCGATGCGAATGGCCGAGCATTTCAAATCCTGCAAAGAGTGCAATACGATTTCACAATGGGAACCAATGAGCATCGCCAACCCGTCCACTACCGCTTCATAGGATTTAAGGATATCGAAGTCGGTTTGATCGAAAGGACGTTGTTCCAGTAAATCTAGCTCACTGGTTTCGTTGGTTAAAAGCGACCTGGACATGAAAAAAAGCACTCCTTTTCAGGAGCCTGTCGTTATGTTGTCAGGGCAGGCTCATCACTATTATAGGGGCATCTAAAGTAATACAGCGCACAAGGCGCTTTCCAGTATTAATTATATCCTGCCGATAATAAAAAACCGCCGCCCTGTGGGCGGCGGTTTCTAATCATTTACTTTTTGCTGCTGTCTGCAGCTTTATCAGCCGGTGCAGCATCTGGCTTCGCATCTGCTTTCGGTGCCGGTTTGATATCTAACAGCTCAACATCAAAGACCAGCGTGGAGTTTGCTGGAATGCCCGGAACGCCAGTTTTACCGTATGCCAGATCCGGTGGGATAACCAACTGGATTTTACCGCCTTTCTTGATGTTTTTCAGGCCTTCAGTCCAGCCAGGAATAACACCGTCAAGACGGAAAGAGAGCGGCTCGCCACGGGTGTAAGAGTTATCAAACTCTTTACCATCAATCAGCGTACCTTTGTAGTTCACAACCACAGTATCGCTGTCTTTCGGTGCTTCACCGGTACCTTCTTTCTCTACTTTGTAGACCAGGCCAGTAGAAGAGGTTTTGACACCTTTCTCTTTAGCAAACTTAGCACGGTACTCTTTACCTTTCGCTTCGTTATCGGCCGCATCTTTTTCCATTTTCGCCTGAGCGGAAGTCTTCACGCGCGCTTCAAATGCCTGCAGAGTTTGTTCGATTTCCTGGTCAGACAGTTTGCTCTTATCTGCAAACGCATCCTGAACACCCGCGATCAACTGATCTTTATCCAGTTTGATGCCCAGTTTTTCCTGTTCTTTCAGGGAGTTTTCCATGTAACGACCCAGGGACGCGCCCAGCGCGTAAGCGGCTTTTTGGTCGTCATTTTTGAATGCTGCTTTGCTGTCAGCGGTAGCGGCTGGTTTCGCAGCATCAGCAGCGAAGGTGATCGGGGCATGCAGTGCAACGGCCATTGTGGTCGCCAGCAGCGTTACTTTAAACAGTGATTTCATCCATCTCTCCAGGGCCGGGGCATCTCACCCCAGGGTTAGCTAACATAAAAACGTACTATAAAGCGTTGTAGAACAAATCAACATACAGGCACGCCCTATTATCACCACTTTTCAGACACTTTTTGTTTAAATTAGTTTCGTTGCAGAGGAATGAGTGCTGTGCAAACAGGCAAAGTTAAGTAGAATTCGCCGCAGTCCGCGATCTGCCGGAGAAAAACAGAAGAGGTGAATCATGCAGGATACAACGATGGAAACTCGCCTGGCTGAGCTGGAGAGTCGCCTGGCGTTTCAGGAAATAACCATTGAAGAGCTGAACGTAACGGTGACCGCGCATGAACTGGAAATGGCCAAACTGCGCGACCATCTGCGTCTGCTGACAGAAAAGCTCAAAGCCACTCAGCCGTCTCATATCGCGTCGCAGTCTGAAGAGACGCCACCGCCACATTATTGAGGCGTAAAAAAAGCGGGGTTTCCCCGCTTTTTTGTGCCGGATGACGACGTAAACGTCTTATCCGGCCTACGGTCGGCCTGATAAGCGTAGCGCCATCAGGCAATCATACCGATTAGTGGCAACCGCAGCCGCCGCCGTTACCTTTACCGCCACCGCCGCAGCAGCCTTCGCCACCGTGCTCGTGACCATGGTCGTGACCGTGACCACCGCAGCAACCATCGTGACCGTGGTCATGATCGTGGTCATGGCCATGCGCACCGTGAACGTGGCCATGGGCCAGCTCTTCTTCGGTCGCTTCACGGATAGCAACAACTTCTACGTTGAATTTCAGGTTCTGGCCAGCCAGCATGTGGTTACCGTCAACCACAACGTGGTCGTCTTCCACTTCGGTAATTTCTACCGGTACTGGACCCTGGTCAGTTTCAGCCAGGAAACGCATGCCAACCTGCAGTTCGTCAACGCCCATGAAGACGTCTTTAGGAACGCGCTGCACCAGGTTTTCGTCGTACTGACCGTATGCGTCGTTTGCGCCAACAGCAACATCGAATTTGTCGCCAACTTCATGACCGTCCAGCGCTGTTTCCAGGCCAGAAATCAGGGAACCGTGACCATGCAGGTAGTCCAGCGGTGCACTCACCGGAGACTCATCAACCAACACACCGTCTTCTGTACGTACCTGATAGGCCAGGCTGACCACCAGGTCCTTTGCTACTTTCATGATATCTCCTGAGCATGGAAAGAATAGTGGCGCAGATTGTAGCGGAATTCTGCACCCGTGTACCCTCTAGCTTAAAAAAAGCTGCGCCATATCGCTAGTCCGGATGAAAAATCCCGATCACTTGCTCTTCTTTGCGAACGTGCTCGCGCGCCTCTTTATCTGCTTCCCGCATCTGATGACCGCACTTAACACACTCAACAATATCGATATTATTTTCACGCCACATCGCCAGCGAATCCTGCGCCTGGCAGGTCGGACATTTTGCGCCTGCAATAAAACGTTTACGAATTGCCATGGTTATCCTCTACTCAAATTCATCCCAGCCATCCAACTGGCGCCGTTCTTTCTGCATCTCCCGCTGGAAAATCTCCTCCAGCTCACGCCGGGCCTCTCTGGCACGAGAGATTTGCACCGTATCGGTATGCATCGGGATCAATTCCCGTAGCATGCGCATATCGAGTCGACGAAAATGTAGCTGGGCGCGCTGCGCCTGATGCGGATGCATCCCCAACGACACCAGCGCTTTGCGCCCCAGTTCCAGTGCGCTCGAGAAGGTTTCACGGGAAAACTGCGTGACACCTGCCTGTAATAACTCATGCGCCTCTACACGTCCGCGCGCTCGCGCAAGAATATGCAAATGCGGAAAATGTTGTTGGCACAGTTCCACCAGCTTCATCGTGTCTTCAGGTTCATTGCAGGTAATCACAATAGACTGCGCCGCCTCTGCGCCAGCGGAACGTAAAAGCTCCACCTGCGTGGCGTCACCGTAATAGACTTTATAGCCATATTTACGCATCAGATTCACCGCACTGATATCCCGCTCCAGTACGGTAATACGCATTTTGTTCGCCATCAGCAAACGGCCGATCACCTGACCAAAACGCCCAAACCCCACCACGATAACCTGCGGCTTATCGTCTTCCACCCAGGGCTGTTCATCTTCCTCATCCGGGCCGTTGAACTGGCGAGAGAGCCATTTATCAATCAGCTTCATCAACAGTGGCGTGGTCATCATCGACAGCGTGACGGTTACCAGCAAAAGTGCCATTTGATCGCCCTGAAACAGCCGCTGGGAAGATGCCGTTGAAAAAAGCACGAAGGCAAATTCTCCGCCCTGGCTTAGCACCCCCGCAAATTGCATCCGCTCCGAGCTTCTCATGCCGTTCAGCCGCGCCAACACATAGAGCACCAGCGTCTTCACGATGACCAGTACCATCACGCTCGCCACTACCCACAAAATATGGGTATAAAGCACGCCAAGGTTAAGTGACATCCCCACCGAGATGAAAAATAACCCGAGCAAAAGCCCTTTAAAGGGATCAATCGCCGTTTCCAGTTCATGTCGATATTCGCTTTCCGCCAGCAGCACGCCAGCGATAAACGTTCCCAGCGCCATCGACAGGCCCAGCGCATCCATAAATAACGCAGAGCCCAATACCAGCAACAACGTGGCCGCGGTAAACACTTCCCGCACACCGGACCCCGCAATAAAGCGAAAGACAGGACGCAGCAGATAGCGTCCGCCAATCAACATGCCAGCAAAAGCCAACACCTTCATGCCCACTTTGATCCAGTCAAAATGCTCATCGGCTGATCCTGCTAACAGCGGAACCAGCGCCAACGCGGGGATCACCGCCAAATCCTGGAACAACAGCACTGAAAAGCCCAGTTGTCCGGATTCACTGCGGTTCATCCCTTTTTCCCGCATCAGTTGTAACGCCATTGCCGTCGATGACATCGCCAAACCAATCCCACCGACTACCGCAGCCTGCCAGGAAAAGTCAGTGAGCATCAATAACCCTGCCAGGACAAGCGCGCTAAGTAACACCTGCGCGGCACCGACACCAAAAATTGAACGCCGCAATTGCCATAGTTTAGCCGGGTTAAGTTCCAGCCCGATGATGAACATCAGGAAGACCACGCCCAGCTCAGAGAAGTGCAGAATTTCATCCACATCGCTGATGAAGCCAAGTCCCCATGGGCCAATAGCGATCCCCGCCAGCAAATAGCCCAACACCGGCCCAATACCCAGCCGCGATGCCAACGGCACCGCAGCCACCGCCGCGAAGAGGAACAGCACTCCCGCCGTCAATAAATCAGAACCTTCCATCAGCGGCCTCCCACAGGAATCGGATTCGCCAGCCAGTCACCATACGCTTTAGCATGGCTGTCCAGCTCCTGCTTCGTTTGCCGTCTGGCCCAGTAAACGATGATGGGACTCATCCAGTGCATCCGGCACATTCCTGCCGTCAGCTCAAAAGGACGTAACACATCACTCATCGGATAGCGGTTCAGCGCGTCATACCGATACGCACTTTCCGGCTCACCAGTGGTGATCACACTCCGCCAGTACTTTCCCGCCAGTTGGTTCCCTCCGGGGCCACTGGCAAACCCGCGGCTCAGTACGCGGTCAAGCCACTCCTTTAGCAGGGCCGGGCAGCTATAGGTATAGAGTGGATGCTGAAAAACAATCACGTCATGCTCACGCAGCAATTCCTGCTCGTGCGAAATATCGATAAAAAAATCAGGATAGTGCGCGTAAAGATCGTGCACGGTAACATTATTGAGCTGCATGGCCGGTTTAAGCAGAACCCGGTTCGCGACCGAGTCCTGAGATTCCGGATGGGCATACAGCAGCAACACTTTCGCTGGCTGGGACATCATCCCCCTCCCGGTTTTGTCTTTTGTCTATTTTCGGCGTTTTGGGCTACCATTGCGCCTCGGTGCGGCAAATGGCCCACACATTACATTATCATAATGATAAATTAACATAGTCTGAACATACGGCGCCTTATGATTGTTTTCTCATCGTTACAAATTCGTCGCGGCGTGCGCGTCTTGCTGGACAATGCCACGGCCACCATTAATCCTGGGCAGAAGGTTGGCCTGGTGGGTAAAAATGGCTGCGGTAAATCTACCCTGCTGGCATTGCTGAAAAATGAAATCAGCGCAGACGCCGGCGGATTTACGTTCCCGGGAAACTGGCAACTCGCATGGGTGAATCAGGAAACGCCAGCGCTACCACAACCTGCGCTGGAATACGTGATTGATGGCGACCGCGAATATCGTCAACTGGAAGCACAGTTAAACGATGCCAACGAACGTAACGATGGGCACGCTATTGCCACCGCCCATGGCAAACTGGATGCCATCGATGCCTGGACCGTGCGCTCACGCGCGGCCAGCCTGCTGCACGGTCTCGGTTTCTCTAACGAGCAGCTAGAGCGCCCGGTCAGCGATTTCTCTGGTGGCTGGCGTATGCGTCTCAATCTGGCCCAGGCGCTGATTTGCCGTTCAGATTTGCTACTGCTTGATGAACCCACCAACCACCTCGATCTCGACGCGGTAATCTGGCTGGAAAGATGGTTGAAAAGCTACCAGGGCACGCTGATATTGATCTCCCATGACCGTGACTTCCTCGATCCGGTGGTGGATAAAATTATTCATATCGAACAGCAAACCATGTTCGAGTACACCGGCAACTACAGCGCGTTTGAAATCCAGCGTGCGACCCGCCTTGCACAACAACAAGCGATGTACGAAAGCCAGCAAGAGCGCGTGGCGCATCTGCAAAGCTATATCGATCGTTTCCGCGCTAAAGCAACGAAAGCGAAGCAGGCACAGAGCCGTATCAAAATGCTGGAACGCATGGAGCTGATTGCCCCAGCGCACGTGGACAACCCGTTCCACTTCAGCTTCCGTGAGCCGGAAAGCCTGCCAAACCCGCTGCTGAAGATGGAAAAAGTGAGTGCTGGCTACGGTGATCGCACAATCCTCGATTCCATCAAACTGAATCTGGTGCCGGGTTCCCGCATTGGCCTGTTAGGCCGCAACGGTGCGGGTAAATCAACGCTGATCAAGCTGCTGGCCGGCGAACTGGCCCCTATCAGTGGCGAAATTGGTCTGGCGAAGGGCATCAAACTGGGTTACTTCGCACAGCATCAACTGGAATTTTTGCGCGCTGATGAATCCCCCATTCAGCACCTGGCACGTATGGCTCCACAAGAGCTCGAACAGAAACTGCGTGATTATCTTGGTGGATTCGGCTTCCAGGGCGATAAAGTCAGCGAAGAAACCCGACGTTTCTCCGGCGGTGAAAAAGCACGTCTGGTGTTGGCACTGATCGTCTGGCAGCGCCCGAACCTGCTGCTGCTTGATGAACCGACCAACCACCTGGATCTGGACATGCGCCAGGCACTGACCGAAGCGCTAATCGATTTCGAAGGTGCACTGGTTGTGGTATCACACGATCGCCACTTGATTCGCTCCACCACCGATGATCTCTACCTGGTACACGACAAAAAAGTCGAGCCGTTTGATGGCGATCTGGAAGATTACCAGCAATGGCTGAGCGACGTGCAAAAACAAGAAAATCAGAGCGACGAACCAGCAAAAGAGAGCGTTAACAGCGCCCAAGCGCGTAAGGACCAGAAACGCCGCGAAGCCGAGCTACGCAGCCTGACACAACCGCTGCGTAAAGAGATTACCCGTCTGGAAAAAGAGATGGAGAAGCTACACGCACAGCTGGCACAGGCTGAAGAGAAGCTCGGTGATAGCGAACTGTACGACCAAAGTCGTAAAGCTGAGCTCACGGCATGCCTGCAACAACAGGCAAGCGCGAAGTCCGGGCTGGAAGAGTGTGAGATGGCCTGGCTGGATGCGCAGGAACAGCTTGAGCAGATGCTGGCCGAGTAGCCCTGATTGCCGGATAAGGCGAAACCGCCATCCGGCGTCGGAGTTGATAATGCCTGATGGCGACGTTCGCGCGTCTTATCAGGCCTATGGTTCGGCCCGTAGTTGCGCTCCAGGCTCGCGTAACCTGCTGACTGACTAGCGACAAAATCACATATTGGCTAACCCGCACGCGCTGTGCGCGGTATAGTTATTCTTTCCGATTATTAATTGCTCTGGTGTTATGGTTGAAATCACATCCACAGAAATGACCCCACCTACCGACGATTCGCGAGAATTCCGCCCGATGCGTGGTATCAGTAACCGTCATCTACAGACGATGCTGCCGCGTTTAATACGCCGTAAGGTGAAGTTCGATGCCCATTGGCAGCGTCTGGAATTACCCGATGGTGACTTTGTCGACCTGGCATGGAGCGAAGATCCACAGCAGGCCAAACATAAGCCGCGCCTGGTGGTTTTTCACGGTCTGGAAGGAAGCCTGAACAGTCCGTACGCGCATGGCCTGATTGAAGCGGCGCAAAAGCGCGGCTGGCTCGGTGTAGTGATGCATTTTCGTGGCTGTAGCGGCGAGCCAAATCGCCTGAATCGTATTTATCACTCTGGTGAAACAGAAGATGGCACCTGGTTTTTAAACTGGCTGGATCGCGAGTTTGGACGCGTTCCAACCGCTGCAGTAGGTTATTCGCTCGGTGGGAATATGCTGGCCTGCCTGCTGGCGAAAGAAGGGAACACGATCCCCATTGATGCGGCAGTTATCGTCTCTGCACCGTTTGTGCTGGAAGCGTGTAGTTATCACATGGAGAAGGGTTTCTCCCGCGTCTACCAGCGCTACCTGCTCAATCTGCTGAAAGCCAACGCCTCACGGAAACTGGAAGCGTATCCGGGGTCGCTGCCAGTGAGCCTCGCGCAATTAAAATCCCTGCGTCGTATTCGCGATTTCGACGATTTGATCACGGCTAAAATCCACGGTTTTGCTGATGCTATAGATTACTATCGTCAGTGCAGCGCCATGCCACTGTTGAATCGGATCGCCAAACCGACGCTGATTATCCACGCCAAAGACGATCCGTTTATGGATAGCCATGTCATCCCACAACCCGAGAATCTGCCCCCACAGGTGGAGTATCAACTCACCGAGCACGGTGGACACGTCGGATTTATTGGTGGCACGTTACGTCGCCCTGAGATGTGGCTGGAATCGCGTATTCCAGACTGGCTGACAACATATCTGGAGGCATCATCATGATGATTCCCTGGCAAGACATCTCCCCGGACGCACTGGATAACCTGATTGAAAGCTTTGTCTTGCGCGAAGGCACCGATTATGGTGAACATGAACGCTCGCTCGAACAAAAAGTCGCCGACGTCAAACGCCAACTACAATCAGGTGAAGCTGTGCTGGTGTGGTCCGAACTGCATGAAACGGTCAACATAATGCCGAGGAAACAGCTTCACGAGTAATCCGCTGCCGACGGCTGACTATAATAAAAAACCAACCTATTTATGGAGTTGTTATGTCTGCCAAACATCCGGTGATTGCGGTAACAGGATCCAGTGGCGCGGGGACCACCACCACCAGCCTCGCGTTTCGTAAAATTTTCGCACAGTTAAATCTGCGTGCCGCCGAGGTGGAAGGTGACAGTTTTCATCGTTATACCCGCCCGGAAATGGATATGGCGATCCGCAAAGCGCGCGACGCCGGACGACACATCAGCTACTTCGGCCCTGAAGCGAATGACTTTGGCCTGCTCGAACAAACCTTCATTGAGTACGGCCAGACGGGAAAAGGACAGTCGCGTAAATATCTGCATACCTATGATGAAGCCGTTCCATGGAACCAGGTTCCGGGCACATTCACCCCATGGCAACCGCTTCCTGAACCGACTGATGTACTGTTCTATGAAGGATTGCACGGCGGCGTCGTTACACCACAACAAAATGTGGCGCGGCATGTCGATCTGCTTGTGGGTGTTGTCCCTATTGTGAACCTGGAGTGGATCCAGAAACTCACCCGCGATACCAGCGAACGCGGGCATTCACGTGAAGCGGTAATGGACTCGGTCGTTCGTTCAATGGACGATTATATCAATTACATTACGCCGCAGTTTTCCCGCACGCATATTAACTTCCAGCGAGTGCCCACCGTCGACACCTCCAACCCCTTTGCGGCAAAGAGTATTCCGTCACTGGATGAGAGCTTTGTAGTGATTCATTTTCGTAATCTGGAAGGCATCGATTATCCCTGGCTGCTGGCTATGCTGCAGGGTTCATTCATTTCCCATATCAATACATTAGTCGTGCCGGGCGGCAAGATGGGGCTGGCGATGGAATTGATCATGCTGCCATTGGTACAGAGGCTGATGGAAGGTAAAAAGATAGAGTGATGTATGGGATGTGCCCGATGGCGCTACGCTTATCGGGCCTACGAGTCGGTATCGTTATGTAGGCCGGATAAGGCTACGCCGCCATCCGGCATCATATGTTAAGCAGCAATCACTTCGTAGGAATGGGTGATATTCACCGCTTTTTCCAGCATCAACGCCACGGAGCAATATTTCTCAGCAGAAAGATCAACCGCCCGAGACACAGACGCATCTTTCAGGTCGCGACCCGTCACGATGAAATGCAGATTGATGTGGGTAAACAGACGCGGTGCTTCTTCACGGCGCTCAGAGGTGAGCTTCACTTCGCAGTTGGTGACATCCTGGCGTCCCTTTTGCAGAATGGACACGACATCAATGGCGCTACACCCCCCTGCCGCCATTAATACCATCTCCATCGGGCTCGGCGCTTTATCACCAGAGTTACCGTCCATCAAAATTTGGTGGCCTGAGGCGGACTCACCGAGGAAGGTTAACCCCTCAACCCACTTTACACGCGCTTGCATATTTCGTAACTCCAATGTTTCAATTTTCCTGACAGATTACGCGTACATAACAATTCTCGCAATGGAAGGCGACCTGCGTCATGCTGAAGCGAGACACCAGGAGACACACGGCGAAAGCTATGCTAAAACAGTCGGGATGCTACAGTAATACATTGACGTACTGCATGTATGCAGAGGACATCACATTACAGGCTGCAATCTATTTTTAGCAGCCCCCTTCCCAGGTAGCGGGAAGCACATTTTTGCAACCCCAGAGACAGCGTCGTGTTCTGGCTCTGGAGACAGCTTATAACAGAGGATAACCGCGCATGGTGCTTGGCAAACCGCAAACAGACCCGACTCTCGAATGGTTCTTGTCTCATTGCCATATTCATAAGTACCCATCGAAGAGCACGCTGATTCACCAGGGTGAAAAAGCGGAAACGTTGTATTACATCGTTAAAGGCTCAGTGGCAGTGCTGATCAAAGATGAAGAAGGGAAAGAAATGATCCTCTCTTATCTGAATCAGGGCGATTTTATTGGTGAATTAGGCCTCTTCGAAGAAGGCCAGGAACGTAGCGCCTGGGTACGTGCCAAAACCGCATGTGAAGTCGCTGAAATTTCCTACAAAAAATTTCGCCAATTAATCCAGGTCAACCCAGATATTCTGATGCGTCTGTCTTCTCAGATGGCTCGTCGTCTGCAGGTAACGTCTGAAAAAGTGGGCAACCTTGCCTTCCTCGACGTAACCGGTCGTATCGCCCAGACCCTGCTGAATCTGGCGAAACAGCCTGACGCGATGACCCACCCGGATGGCATGCAGATTAAAATCACCCGTCAGGAAATTGGCCAGATCGTTGGCTGTTCCCGTGAAACCGTTGGTCGTATCCTGAAGATGCTGGAAGATCAGAACCTGATCTCCGCACATGGTAAGACCATCGTCGTCTACGGCACGCGTTAATCCCATCGACATGGCGTGTTACGTAGTAATGCGCCATTTTTGTTTGCTCCGATGTGGCGAAGACTGATTTATCACCCCGAGATCAACTACGCACTACGACAGACGCTGGTGCTATGTTTACCTGTGGCTGTCGGTCTTATCATTGGTCAGCTTCATCTGGGACTGTTGTTCTCCCTCGTCCCTGCCTGTTGCAATATTGCGGGTCTTGATACCCCACATAAGCGCTTTTTCAAACGCTTAGTGATTGGCGCGTCGCTGTTTGCCGGCTGCAGCCTGATAATGCAGTTACTGCTGGCACAGACTATACCGCTGCCGCTGATCCTCACCGGCCTGACGCTGATTCTCGGTGTGACTGCTGAGCTAAGCCCGTTGCATGCACGACTTCTGCCCGCCTCACTGATCGCGGCGATTTTCACACTGAGTCTGGCCGGGAACATGCCCGTCTGGGAGCCATTGCTGATCTACGCGCTGGGGACAGTATGGTACGGCCTGTTTAACTGGTTCTGGTTCTGGATGTGGCGTGAACAACCGCTGCGCGAATCACTCAGTTTGTTGTACCGCGAATTAGCCGATTACTGTGAGGCCAAATACAGCATGTTGACCCAGCATGCCGATCCCGAAAAAGCGCTACCGCCCCTGCTGGTCCGTCAACAGAAAGCCGTGGATCTGATTACCCAGTGCTACCAGCAAATGCACATGCTGTCGGCACATCACAATAATGAATACAAACGCTTGCTACGTGTTTTCCAGGAAGCGCTGGATTTACAGGAGCATATTTCCGTCAGCCTGCATCAACCCGAAGAAGTGCAGAAACTGGTTGAACGTAGTCATGCTGAACAGGTGATTCGCTGGAATGCTCGCACCGTTGCGGAACGTCTACGCGTACTGGCCGATGACATTTTGTATCACCGCTTGCCGACGCGTTTTTCGATGGAAAAGCAGATCGGCACCCTGGAGAAGATTGCCCGGCAGCACCCGGATAATCCGGTGGGACAATTTTGCTACTGGCATTTCAGCCGCATTGCCCGCGTGCTGCGTACCCAACGCCCACTGTATGCCCGGGATTTGATGGCTGATAAACAGCGTCGATTACCGTTAATTCCTGCACTGAAAAACTATTTGTCGTTGAAATCTCCGGCGCTGCGTAACGCCGGACGCATCAGCGTCATGTTGAGTATTGCAAGCCTAATGGGTAGCGCTTTACACCTGCCAAAACCTTACTGGATCCTGATGACGATACTGTTCGTCACGCAAAATGGCTACGGCGCAACCCGGGTGCGTATTTTACACCGCTCGGTGGGCACGCTTGTCGGACTGGTCATTGCCGGCGTCACGTTGCACTTTCATATTCCTGAGGGCTTTACGCTGGCAGCTATGCTGCTGATAACCCTGGTGAGCTATCTGATCATCCGTAAAAACTACGGCTGGGCCACCGTGGGCTTTACGGTCACAGCGGTATATACCCTACAGTTACTCACGTTGAACGGGGAACAGTTTATCGTGCCCCGGTTTGTCGACACCGTGATCGGCTGTTTGATCGCCTTTGGCGGTACGCTCTGGCTGTGGCCGCAATGGCAGAGTGGTTTACTACGTAAGAACGCTCACGATGCACTAGGAGCAGATCAAGAAGCCATCCGTCTCATCCTCAGCAACGATCCGCAGGCCACGCCGTTGGCGTATCAGCGCATGCGGGTCAATCAGGCGCAAAACACGCTGTTTAACTCATTAAACCAGGCCATGCAGGAACCTGGGTTTAACTCGCACTATCTGGCAGATATGAAACTGTGGGTTACACACAGCCAGTTCATCGTCGAGCACATCAATGCAATGACTACCCTGGCAAGGGAGCACACGATGTTGACGCCGGATCTGGCGCAGCGATATCTGGAATCCTGCGAAATTGCACTCCAGCGCTGTCAACAGCGGCTGGAATATGACGGACCGGGAAGTTCTGGTGATGTGAATATTCTCGAATCACCAGAGATGCTCTCACACGGCCCATTAAGTACGCTTGAGCAGCATCTACAACGAATACTGGGGCACCTTAACACCATGCACACCATCTCTTCTGTTGCCTGGCGCCAGCGACCGCACCACGGTATCTGGCTTAGCAGGCGGTTGCGGGATATGAAAGGTTAAGATATTTGCCGGAGGGCGGCGTAAACGCTTTATCCGGCCCACCGAGTAAGGTGTGATTCGTAGGCCGGATAAGCGTAGCGCATCCGGCAATCAACCAATCAGCCCACCACCTTCGCTACCGCCTGCGCGAAGCGCTGCATCCCTTCATCGATATCCGCCTGCTCTACCACCAGCGACGGTGCAAAACGCATCACGTCTGGCCCGGCGTTTAGCACCATCACCCCTTCGTGCGCAGCAGCGTAGAGGAAATCACGCGCCCGGCCTTTAAACTGCGGCTTCAACTCAGCGCCAATCAACAGTCCCATGCCGCGAATATCACTGAAAATGTCAAACTGCTGATCAATTTTCTGCAAATGCTGCACAAAGGCATGGCGTTTGGCCTGAATACCTTCCAGCACTTCCGGGGTGTTGATGATATCGAACGCCGCTCCCGCAACCGCGCAGGCCAGCGGGTTACCGCCGTAAGTCGAACCGTGCGAGCCAACATGGAACGCGGAGGCTATCTCCAGCGTCGTCAGTACCGCGCTCACCGGGAATCCACCGCCAAGCGCTTTAGCACTGGTCAGGATATCCGGCGTCACGCCGTAGTGCATATACGCAAACAGGTCACCGGTACGCCCCATCCCACACTGCACTTCATCAAACACCAGCAGCGCCTGATGTTGATCACACAGTTCGCGCAGCCCCTGCAGGAATTCTGACGTGGCAGCGGTAACCCCTCCCTCACCCTGAATAGGCTCAACCACCACCGCACAGGTATGATCATCCATCACCGCTTTTACGGCATGCAGATCGTTAAACGGTACATGGATGATATCCGCGGGCTTTGGTCCAAAGCCGTCGGAATATTTCGGTTGCCCACCGACAGAGACGGTAAACAGCGAACGACCGTGAAACGCATTATGGAAGGCGATGATTTTAGTTTTGAATGGGCTATGGCGCACACAAGCGTAATGGCGCGCCAGCTTAAAGGCGGTTTCGTTAGCTTCGGTGCCGGAGTTCATGAACAGCACGCGTTCAGCAAAGGTCGCATCGATGATTTTACGGCCTAAGCGCAACGCCGGTTCGTTGGTGAAAACGTTACTGGTGTGCCACAGAGTTTCGCCCTGGGTTTTTAATGCCTCGACCAGTGCCGGATGGCAATGCCCTAACGCGGTCACTGCAATGCCGCCCGCGAAATCAACGTACTCTTTGCCCTGCTGATCCCAGACTCGACTCCCTTTTCCTTTTACCGGGATAAACTCTGCCGGTGCATAAATCGGCAGAATTACTTCATCGAATGTCGCGCGCGTAATTGCAGTTTGTTCAGTTGCCATGTCATTACCACCCTGTTAAGCAGAAATGCTAGTGAAATTATAATCACAAAATATGAATAAAAAATCACTGAATAGCAACCATAAATCACCGGTTAAGGAAATTAGCCAGCAACTGATGCCCCTGATCGCTGAGGATGCTCTCCGGGTGAAATTGCACCCCTTCCACATCCCAATCCCGATGACGAATGCCCATAATCTCCTGCGTTTCACTCCACGCTGTCACTTCAAAGCACTCAGGCAACGTCTCAGGTGCGACCACCAACGAATGGTAGCGCGTCACCGTTAGCGGGTTTGCCAATCCCTGAAAAACACCTTGCCCGGTATGCGTAATGGGTGAAGTCTTACCGTGCATCACTTTCGCCGCCCGCACGACGGTCGCGCCAAAGGCTTGTGCCATCGCCTGATGGCCCAGACAAACGCCCAGCATAGGGATCTTACCCGCATAATGACGAATGACATCCAGCGAGATGCCCGCATCATCCGGCGTACAGGGGCCTGGGGAAATGATGATTTTCTGCGGATTCAGCGCATCAATTTGCGCCAGCGTCAGCGCGTCGTTGCGTCTGACAATGACATCTGCGCCCAGTTCGCAGAAGTATTGATACAGGTTCCAGGTAAAAGAATCGTAGTTATCGATAAGCAGGATCATGGCGGCTCCGGTACAGAAGAACCGCGCTATTCTACTCAGTTTCCAGGGCTTCGCTTACCACTTTACGAAATATCGCCTGCAGGGCGGTCAGGTCGCCCATGGCACCGCTTTGATTTGCCTGGTTCCACTCCTCAACCTGGATGCCCTCCCAGTTGAGTATATACCCGGCATGAATCGCCAACTGTTCGAAGAAAATACGCTGCGCCAGACCACTGCCGATGCGAAACGGGTGCAGCACGTTAATTTCACAGTAGTAGTGTGCGAGTCGCTCCACAAACTTTTCTTCCGACAGTCCCACCAGCCAGGACTCTTCTTCCAGATCCTGCATCAGCACGTTGCCCTCTTTCTCTATCCAGGCAAAATGGCAGAAAGGTGTGTCGCCCTGATAAATATCTACTTCGCGTAGCTTGCCAGCCCAATCGAAAATATCCTGATAAAGTTGGCGATGAATAGCACACAGGTAGGGTAAACCACGAACTAACGGCCCCAGTTCAATTGTGGCAGCACGCAGTGCCGTCAATTCATAAGCTGCCTGCGCCAGACGCTGCGCCTGATGAACCCCCAGCCGGTTACGCATGACGTTCAAACCAGGATACAAATAGGGGTCACGTCCATCACCGAATTTATCGCTCATAGTGCCTCCGCAATTCTTCAAGACGCGCCAGGGCGTCTTCAGCGCTCAGAGTAACCCGTGGAATATCCACGCCTTCCAGTCGCCGGCTTGCCTGGAAATTGGCATTTCGCAGTTGCGCCCAGAGCCTGGACTTTTGTTTATCGGTGAGTTTTTTCACGTGACCTCCCTGAATGAGCCGACACTTGCCACAAGTATAAGCAGCAATTTCGGGTTACGCAGAGAAGGGGGAGAACGCGGGCAGGGACTACCCGCGCAAAATAGGCTTACGGCAGGACTTTAGCGGAAAGGATAACAATCGGTTTTGACGGAACATTCTGGTAAGGACCGACATCGTGGGTCTGTACCTGCGCAATCTTGTCCGCAACATCCATACCTTTCACAACTTTACCGAACACGGCGTAACCAAAGTCACGCTGGCCATGATCGAGGAATGCATTGTCCGCAATGTTGATAAAAAACTGGCTGGTCGCACTGTCTTTATCCGCAGTACGCGCCATAGCGATCGTGCCTCGGGTGTTACGCAGCCCGTTATCCGCTTCATTCTTGATTGGCGGGTTAGGTTTTTTCTGCTGCATCTGCTCGTTAAACCCACCACCCTGCACCATAAATCCCGGGATCACACGGTGGAACGTGGTGTTGTTATAGAAACCGCTGTTGACATAATCGACAAAGTTTTGCACTGAAACCGGGGCTTTCTGGCTGTTCAGTTCCAGTTCAATGTTACCGGCAGAGGTTGTCAGCAGAACGTGCGGATCCCCTTTCGCTGCCAGCGCTGCGGGAGAGATAGCAGAAAGAGCGAAAACAGCTGCAACAGCCGCCAGAGTCGATTTGAGCATGAGATTTCCTTAAACGAGAGCAGAAACTAAAGCAAGTGGATTGATTCTAAAGAGCCTTCATGAACAAGGCCATCCCTTTACCTAATTTTACGTACTTGAAACAAATGTAACCTCATAGCCGTAAATACCAATGTGATCACGATCACATACAAAAATGTAACAGGCTCAGTAATTACCAAAAAATATTTAAATACATCACTAAAACGCCTAAAATCTGCCCGCTCACGGCGCCGTTAATGCGCCTTACACTTCTATACAGGCCAGTCATGACTAACAGCAATCGCATTAAGCTCACATGGATTAGCTTTCTCTCCTACGCCCTGACAGGTGCGTTGGTAATTGTCACCGGGATGGTGATGGGAAACATCGCGGATTATTTCCATTTGCCCGTTTCCAGCATGAGTAACACCTTCACCTTTCTGAACGCAGGTATCCTGATCTCTATTTTTCTGAATGCCTGGCTGATGGAAATCGTGCCGCTGAAAACGCAATTGCGTTTTGGCTTCATCCTGATGGTATTGGCAATCGCCGGGCTGATGCTCAGCCATAGCCTGGCGTTGTTCTCTGCGGCAATGTTTGTGCTGGGACTGGTGAGTGGTATCACCATGTCGATTGGTACGTTCCTGGTGACCCAGATGTATGAAGGTCGCCAGCGTGGCTCCCGCCTGCTGTTTACCGACTCCTTCTTCAGCATGGCGGGCATGATTTTCCCCATGGTTGCGGCCTTTCTGCTCGCGCGCAGCATTGAATGGTACTGGGTCTATGCTTGTATCGGCCTGGTGTATGTCGCCATTTTCCTGCTGACCTTCGGCTGCGAATTCCCGGCGCTGGGCAAACATGCACAACAGTCAGACGCACCGGTCGTGAAAGAAAAATGGGGCATTGGCGTGCTGTTCCTGGCGATTGCGGCGCTGTGTTACATCCTCGGTCAGCTTGGTTTTATCTCCTGGGTTCCGGAATACGCCAAGAGCCTGGGCATGAGCCTGAACGATGCCGGTAAACTGGTTAGTGACTTCTGGATGTCTTACATGGTCGGCATGTGGGCGTTTAGCTTTATTCTGCGTTTCTTCGATTTGCAGCGTATTCTGACCGTACTGGCGGGACTGGCCACCGTGCTGATGTATCTGTTCATCACCGGTACGCCAGAGCATATGCCGTGGTTCATTCTGACGCTGGGCTTCTTCTCCAGCGCGATTTATACCACCATTATTACCCTTGGTTCTCAGCAGACCAAAGTTGCCTCACCTAAACTGGTTAACTTTGTGCTGACCTGCGGCACCATTGGTACCATGCTCACCTTCGTCGTCACCGGTCCTATCGTGGCGCACAGTGGCCCATTAGCCGCATTACAGACTGCGAACGGACTGTATGCCGTGGTGTTCGTGATGTGCTTTATCCTTGGGTTCGTCACGCGTCATCGCCTGCATAACGCGCCAGCAACGCATTAATCTCAGTGCCGGAGGGCGCTTCGCTTGCCCGGCCTACACACTGCCGGATGGTGTCTGCGCCATCCGGCCTATTCTCATACCCTCTTCTTTCGCTGGCGATGTCGGCCCAAACACACTAAAACCCCTTAATTTGTATGCTAATTGTACAAATATGAAAAGCCTGTCAATTCCGTCACTTATAAAAATGCTGACAAATCAGCTATATACCCCTTAAGGAGTATATAAGGCCGAATTTGATTTGTATCAATAAGCGCGGTTGCTGAATCGTTAAGGTAGGCAGTAATAGAAAAGAAATCGAGGCAAAAATGAGCAAAGTCAGACTCGCTATTATCGGTAATGGTATGGTCGGCCATCGCTTTATTGAGGATCTTCTTGATAAATCCGACGCTGCCAATTTTGATATTACCGTCTTCTGTGAAGAACCCCGCAAAGCGTACGACCGCGTACACCTGTCATCCTACTTCTCTCACCACACCGCTGAAGAGCTTTCTCTGGTGCGTGAAGGGTTCTATGAGAAGCATGGCGTTAAGGTGTTAGTCGGTGAACGTGCAATTACCATCAACCGCCAGGAGAAGGTAATCCACTCCAGCGCGGGCCGTACGGTCTATTACGACAAGCTGATCATGGCGACCGGCTCCTATCCGTGGATCCCACCGATTAAAGGTTCCGAAACCCAGGACTGCTTCGTTTACCGTACCATCGAAGATCTCAACGCCATTGAGGCTTGCGCCCGCCGTAGCAAACGCGGTGCCGTCGTCGGTGGTGGCCTGTTAGGTCTGGAAGCCGCCGGAGCGCTGAAAAGCCTGGGCGTGGAAACCCACGTGATTGAATTCGCCCCCATGCTGATGGCTGAACAGCTGGATCATATGGGTGGCGAGCAGTTACGTCGCAAAATTGAAAGCATGGGCGTGCGGGTGCACACCAGCAAGAACACCAAAGAGATCGTCCAGGAAGGCACCGAAGCGCGCAAAACCATGCGTTTTGCCGACGGCAGCGAGCTGGAAGTTGATTTCATCGTCTTCTCCACCGGTATTCGCCCACGCGACAAACTGGCAACCCAGTGCGGTCTGGACGTCGCTCCGCGCGGCGGCATTGTCATTAACGACAGCTGCCAGACATCTGACCCGGATATCTATGCGATTGGCGAATGCGCCAGCTGGAACAACCGCGTATATGGTCTGGTCGCGCCGGGTTACAAAATGGCCCAGGTCGCCGTGGATCATATCCTCGAAACTGAAAACGCTTTCGAAGGTGCGGATCTCAGCGCCAAACTGAAGTTGCTCGGCGTAGATGTTGGCGGAATTGGCGACGCGCACGCGCGCACACCGGGTGCCCGTAGCTATGTCTACCTCGATGAAAGCAAAGAAGTCTACAAACGCCTCATCGTGAGTGAAGATAACAAAACCCTGTTGGGTGCGGTTCTGGTCGGTGATACCAGCGATTACGGCAACCTGCTACAGCTGGTGCTGAACGCCATCGAGCTGCCGGAAAACCCGGACTCGCTGATTCTGCCAGCGCACGCAGGCAGCGGTAAACCATCAATCGGCGTGGATAAACTCCCGGACAGCGCGCAGATTTGTTCCTGCTTCGACGTCACTAAAGGCATGCTGATTGCCGCTATCAACAAAGGTTGCCACACCGTTGCGGCGCTCAAAGCCGAAACCAAAGCCGGTACTGGCTGCGGCGGTTGTATCCCGCTGGTAACGCAGGTCCTGAACGCCGAAATGGCGAAGCAGGGTATCGAAGTGAATAACAACCTGTGTGAACACTTCCCGTATTCACGTCAGGAACTGTTCCACCTGATCCGCGTAGAAGGCATTAAAACCTTCGAAGAATTGCTGGCTAAACACGGTAAAGGTTACGGCTGCGAAGTGTGTAAACCCACCGTCGGCTCCCTGCTGGCCTCCTGCTGGAATGAATACATTCTTAAACCACAGCATACCCCGCTGCAGGACACTAACGACAACTTCCTGGCGAACATCCAGAAAGACGGCACCTATTCCGTGATCCCGCGTTCTGCAGGGGGAGAAATTACACCAGAAGGCCTGGTGGCCGTAGGCCGTATCGCCCGTGAGTTTAACCTGTACACCAAGATCACCGGCTCCCAGCGTATTGGGCTGTTCGGCGCACAAAAAGATGATCTGCCGGAAATCTGGCGTCAGTTGATTGAAGCCGGTTTCGAAACGGGTCATGCATACGCCAAAGCGCTACGTATGGCGAAAACCTGTGTAGGCAGCACCTGGTGCCGTTATGGTGTTGGCGATAGCGTTGGCTTCGGCGTCGAGCTGGAAAACCGCTACAAGGGCATTCGTACACCGCACAAGATGAAGTTTGGTGTTTCTGGCTGTACCCGCGAATGTGCGGAAGCCCAGGGTAAAGACGTCGGTATCATCGCCACCGAGAAAGGCTGGAACCTGTACGTTTGTGGTAACGGCGGGATGAAACCTCGTCATGCAGACCTGCTGGCGGCCGATGTCGATCGTGAAACGCTGCTCAAGTATCTTGACCGCTTTATGATGTTCTATATCCGTACTGCGGACAAACTGACCCGTACTGCACCGTGGTTAGATAACCTGGAAGGCGGTATCGAGTATCTGAAGTCCGTCATCATCGACGACAAACTGGGCCTGAACCAGCATCTGGAAGAAGAGATGGCCCGTCTGCGTGAAGCGGTAGTGTGTGAGTGGACAGAAACGGTCAACACGCCGTCCGCGCAGGTTCGTTTCAAACACTTTATCAACAGCGATAAACGCGATCCGAATGTTCAGGTTGTCCCTGAGCGCGAACAACATCGTCCGGCTACGCCTTATGAGCGTATTCCGGTGACTCTGGTGGAGGAAAACGCATGAGCCAGTGGAAAAACATCTGCAAAATCGATGACATTCTGCCTGCGACAGGCGTCTGCGCCCTGTTAGGTACTGAGCAGGTTGCTATTTTTCGCCCGTATCACAGTGATCAGGTGTTTGCGATCAGCAATATCGACCCATTCTTTGAGTCCAGCGTACTGTCGCGTGGGTTGATTGCTGAACATCAGGGTGAGCTGTGGGTCGCCAGTCCGCTCAAAAAACAGCGTTTTCGCTTAAGCGACGGTCTGTGCATGGAAGACGAACAGTTTTCCGTGAAGCATTACGAAGCCCGAGTGAAAGACGGCATGGTGCAACTGCGCGGTTAACTTATTTTTGGGAGGCGCAACGCCTCCCTTTTTTGACGTATTTGTAGGTCTTTTATTGGTAGGCCTGATAAGGCATTTATGCCGCTATCAGGCCTACGGTTACGATTTCTTTTTATTTTTGTACTTCAAGGATAATCAACACATGTTCACAGACACTATTAATAAGTGTGCGGCTAACGCTGCGCGCATCGCACGCCTGTCGGCAAATAATCCACTCGGATTCTGGGTCAGCTCAGCAATGGCAGGGGCCTACGTTGGGCTCGGCATCATTCTTATTTTTACTCTCGGTAATTTACTCGATCCGTCCGTACGTCCTTTGGTAATGGGTGCAACCTTTGGTATTGCCTTAACGCTGGTGATTATCGCCGGTTCAGAACTGTTCACCGGTCACACGATGTTTCTCACGCTCGGCGTTAAAGCGGGCACCATCAGCCACGGTCAAATGTGGGCGATTCTGCCACAAACCTGGCTCGGCAACCTCGTGGGCTCTGTGTTTGTCGCTCTGTTATACAGTTGGGGCGGTGGCAGTCTGTTGCCGGTCGATACCAGCATCGTGCATACGGTCGCGCTGGCGAAAACCACCGCACCTGCAACAGTACTGTTCTTTAAAGGCGCCCTGTGTAACTGGTTGGTTTGCCTGGCAATCTGGATGGCAATCCGCACCGAAGGCGCGGCGAAGTTCCTTGCCATCTGGTGGTGTCTGCTGGCGTTTATCGCGTCCGGCTATGAACACTCCGTAGCCAATATGACGCTGTTTGCCCTTTCCTGGTTCGGCCATCACAGCGAGGCCTATACCCTGTCCGGAATTGGTCATAACCTTCTGTGGGTGACACTAGGTAATACTTTGTCCGGTGTCGTATTCATGGGATTGGGTTATTGGTATGCTACGCCAAAATCGGAGCGTCCGGCTCCGGCAAAAATCAATCAGCCAGAGGCTGCTGCCAATAATTAAGGGGTAATGTCGTGGATCATTTGCCTATATTTTGTCAACTACGTGACCGCGACTGCTTGATCGTCGGCGGTGGTGATGTCGCAGAACGCAAAGCGCGGTTACTGCTGGAAGCTGGCGCCCGTTTAACAGTCAATGCACTGGCGTTTATTCCGCAGTTCACCGTATGGGCAAATGAAGGCATGCTGACGCTGGTTGAGGGGCCATTCGATGAAGCCCTGCTCGACTCTTGCTGGCTGGCTATCGCCGCTACTGATGACGATGCCGTTAACCTTAGCGTCAGCAACGCCGCAGAGACACGCCGTATTTTCTGTAACGTGGTCGATGCGCCAAAAGCGGCCAGTTTCATCATGCCCTCAATTATCGACCGCTCTCCGCTGATGGTGGCGGTCTCCTCAGGCGGTACATCCCCTGTTCTTGCCCGCCTGCTGCGTGAAAGGCTCGAATCCGTGTTGCCGCAGCATCTGGGCCAGGTCGCACAATATGCCGGGCAACTGCGCTCCCGCGTGAAAAAGCAGTTTGCCAGCATGGGTGAACGTCGCCGCTTCTGGGAAAAATTGTTTGTTAATGACCGCCTGGCGCAGTCGCTGGCGAACAACGATCAGCAAGCTGTAGAGGAAACCACTGAGCAGTTGCTCAGCGAACCGCTGGATCACCGGGGTGAAGTGGTATTGGTCGGTGCCGGTCCTGGTGATGCCGGGCTGCTAACTCTGAAAGGGCTACAGCAGATCCAGCAAGCTGATGTTGTGGTGTATGACCGTCTGGTTTCCGACGATATCATGAACCTCGTGCGTCGCGACGCAGACCGTGTGTTCGTAGGCAAACGTGCGGGTTATCACTGCGTACCGCAGGAAGAGATCAACCAGATCCTGCTGCGTGAAGCGCAACAAGGTAAACGCGTAGTGCGACTGAAAGGCGGTGACCCATTCATCTTTGGACGCGGTGGTGAAGAGCTGGAAACCCTGTGTCATGCCGGTATTCCATTCTCTGTCGTGCCAGGCATTACCGCGGCTTCTGGTTGTTCTGCTTACTCCGGTATCCCACTGACCCATCGCGATTATGCGCAGAGCGTTCGTCTGGTTACCGGACACCTGAAAACAGGCGGTGAACTGGACTGGGAAAACCTGGCGGCAGAGAAACAAACGTTGGTGTTCTACATGGGATTGAATCAGGCGGCGACGATTCAGGAAAAACTCATCGAGTTTGGAATGCAAGCCGATATGCCGGTTGCCCTGGTCGAGAATGGTACCGCTGTAACACAGCGCGTCGTCAGCGGTGTGCTGACACAGCTCGGTGAACTGGCAAAACAGGTTGAAAGCCCGGCGCTGATTATCGTGGGCCGTGTTGTGGGATTACGCGATAAGCTGAACTGGTTCTCTAACCATTGATTCCCAACAACTCAGCGAAATAACCAACCGCATACCGTTCTGAAATCGTTCCGCTAATTAACACAAACGGCAGTCCTGGAATCTCTTTCCTGACTGCCGTTTTTATTTCCCACCTGTTTTTTAAAGCATATTTCCTTGTCTTTGGGTAGTCCTTATCTGGACTACCTCCCTGTTCCATTACTTGATATTTTCACCGGCGGAAAATGGATTTTTTCCATTTTTTTCATATATATAAATAG